>DATAIY010000468.1:0-2538 GCA_036262475.1 Solirubrobacterales bacterium | reverse complement strand
GAGCACGAGGACGCCGGCGGCGTCGAAGAAGCGCAGGATCTCCGGGTTGATCGGGGCGGCGCCGGACACCGCGAGGCGCAGGTTGCCGCCGAAGGGTTGCGAGATCAGCCATGGCAACTACCGCTCGATGCTCGACATGGTCAACGAGACCAGCGTCATCGAAGACCAGGACGTCAGCTACCTCTACCTGCCCCTGGCCCACTCCTTCGCGCTGCTGATCCAGCTCGGCAGCTTCGACCTCGGTGCCACGATCGCCTACTGGGAGCGCGACCCGCTGCAGATCCTCCCCAACCTGGCCGAGCTGAAGCCGTCCTATTTCCCCTCGGTGCCGCGCATTTTCGAGAAGATCTACACCGCCGCCAACAGCGGCATGGAAAAAGAGGGCGGCCTGAAAAAGGCGATCTTCGACTGGTCGATCGGGATCGGGGCGAAGATGCGCGAGGCCGAACGCGGCGGGCGCAGGCCCGGCTTCTTGCTCAGCCGCTCCTACGCCTTCGCCGATAAGCGGGTGCTCTCGAAAATCCGCAACCTCTTCGGCGGCAACCTGCGCCTCGCGGTGTCCGGCGCCGCCCCGATCAACCCGGAGATCCTGCGCTTCTTCGACGCCGCCGGCGTCCTCGTGCTCGAGGGCTGGGGGATGACCGAGACCTCGACCGCGGCGACGATCTCCAAACCCGACGAGTTCAAGGTCGGCACGATCGGCAAGCCCTTCCCCGGCTGCGAGGTGAGGATCGCCGACGACGGCGAGATCCTCGTCAAGGGCCCCAACGTCTTCCAGGGCTACCACAAGAACGAGGAGGCGACCCGGGAGACGATCGTCGATGGCTGGCTGCACACCGGCGACATCGGCGAGATCGACTCCGACGGCTTCATCAAGATCACCGGCCGCAAAAAGGACATCATCATCACCGCGGGCGGCAAGAACATCACCCCCGCCAACCTCGAGGCCGAAATCAAGCAGCAGCCGCTCGTCTCCCAGTGCGTGGTGGTCGGCGACCGGCGCCCCTACCTCGTCGCCCTGGTCACCCTCGACCCCGAGGAGGCGGTCGCCTACGCCAAGGAGCACGGCCTTCCCGAGGATCCGGCCGCGCTCGCCTCAAACCCCGATGTCCGCGCCGCGATCGAGGCCCACGTCGAGAAGATCAACCAGAACTTCGCCCGGGTCGAGCAGGTCAAGAAGGTCGCAATCCTGCCCCATGACCTCTCACAGGAGTCCGGCGAGCTGACCCCGACGCTGAAGGTGAAGCGCGCGGTGGTCGCCTCCAAGCACGAGCGGGAGATCGAAGCGCTCTACGCCGTATAGCCCCGGGCTAGGACCCCTCGCCGGACTGGCGAAGCAGGACCGAGGTGGTCTGCTCCAAGACGCGGCGCCAGGCCGAAGTCTGCCCGGGTTCCTCCTCGGCCGCCTTCTCGACCACGCGGCGGACCCGCCGCCCGGAGATCTCCAACCCGTGCCGCTCGGCGATCTCCTTGTAGCGCTCGTAGTCCTTGGCGAGGGTCGCGGTGACCGATTCGAAGCCGTGGCGGGCGATTTTCAGCCGCCGTGAGTAGTCCATGATCGGCGTCCCAAACATCAGCTCGTCGTTGGATTCGGGCTCGACCAGGATGAAGTCGACGCCCGGATACCTCTCCTGCCAGTGCTCGACCGCCTGGTGCAGGCGGGAGTGGGCGATCAGGCGGAAGGTCTGGTTGGCGATCGCCGGCAATCCCATGTCGGAGACGCGCCGCACGCGGGTACCGAAGACGGTCGGGATCATCTTCTCGAAGTCGTTGACGTAGGGCACCAGGGGGTTGACGACGACGATGAACTTGGCGCCCTTTTCGACCGCGATGTCGACGTTGGTCGTCGAGCGGATGCCGCCGTCGACCAACTCGCGGCCCTTCAGCTCGACTGGCTTGTAGACGATCGGCAGCGCGGCCGAGCACTGGACCGCCTTGGAGATCGGCACATCATTCCAGTCCTCCTCGCCGAAGACGATCCGCTCACAGGTGTCGAGGTCGGTGGCGGCCAGGTAGAGCTCGCGCTCGAGCAGGCGGAAGTCGTTGACGCGACCGCCGTCGGCGAGCACCTTGGCGACGTAGTCGTTGAGCCCCGAGCCCGAGTAGAGGCCGGTCGGCAGCGCCTCGGCGAGGCCGACACCGATGTCGATCGCCGAGAGCTCTCCGATCCGCGCCAGCGAGCGGAGCAGCTCCAGGCTGCGCAGCGGCAGCGCCACGGCTTTCTGGAGGAAGCCGGCGTAATTGGGCTTCAGCACCTTGTCGAGGTCGAGGTCTTCGAGCTCGGAGGGGACCTGCGAGTTCAGCACCTGCATCATTTCGTCCGGCGAGACGCCGTTGGAGAGCATCGCGGCGACGAAGGAGCCGGCGCTGGTGCCGACGTAGACGTCGAAGTTGTTGACGGTGCTGTTGACCGCCAGCAGGTCGAGGGCGCGCAGGGCGCCGATCTCATAGACGCCGCCGGTGAAGCCGCCGCCGCCCAGGACCAGGGCGGTCTTCGAGGGCTTTTTTCGGCGCCGCGCTTTACGTCGTGGTTTTGAC
>DATAIY010000467.1:0-5453 GCA_036262475.1 Solirubrobacterales bacterium | reverse complement strand
CGCCGCGGCGACCATCGCCATCTGCAGCGGCGTCGCCAACAGCCGCTCCTGGCCGATCGCGACCCGGGCCAGGTCGACGGGATCGTTCTTGCCGAGCAGTTCGCCTTCGGAGTACACACCGCTTTTCGCGACCTCGCTTTCCGCGCCTTCGGTGGGCAGGTCGATCGGCGGTGTCGAGTTGAAGCCGAACTTTTCCATCGTTTCGAACAGCGTGTCCTGGCCGACCTTCTGGCCGAGCTGCCCGAACCAGGTGTTGACCGAGTTGGTCAGCGCGGTGTCGAGGCTGATCGGCGGATAGCTGGTGTTGAAGTCGTTGTTCAGTTCGTGGCCTTCGTCGATCAGGGTCCCGGGGGCGTTGATCGTCGTTTCCGGCGTGATCGTGCCGCTCTCCAACCCGGCGGCGGCGGTGACGACCTT
Organism: Solirubrobacterales bacterium; assembly: GCA_036262475.1. Lineage (GTDB taxonomy): Bacteria > Actinomycetota > Thermoleophilia > Solirubrobacterales > 70-9 > VAYN01. The sequence continues at coordinate 5,036 of DATAIY010000467.1, read as the reverse complement.
GAAGGTCGAGCCCGGCGGGTACAGGCCCTGCGTGGCGCGGTTCAGCAGCGGCGTTTCGACGTTGTTTTCGATCAGCTTCTGAATTTCGTCGGGGATGCGGTTGGGGTCGTAGGGCTTGTTCGACGCCATCACCTTCACCTCTCCGGTGCTCGGTTCGATCGCGACGACGGCGCCGAAACCGGCCGCCTCGAGGTCTTCGAGCGCGATCCGCTGCGCCGGCAGGTCGAGGTTGGTGACGATGTCGTTGCCTTCCTGGTTGTGGCCGGTGAGCTCGTCGAGGATCGAGCCGAATTCCGATTCGGTGCCGACCAGTTCGTCGTTGTGGAACTGCTCGAACTCCGAGTCGCCATAGCGGACGAAGCTGTAGCCGATCGGGTGGCCGAAGAGGGCGCCTTCCGGGTAGCGGCGGACGAAGCGCAGGGCGTCGCCGTGCCCCTTCGGGACCGAGCGGGCGATCACCGTGCCATCGGCGGCCAGAATGCGACCGCGGCGAATCTGCTGCTGCTCCAGCAGCGGCCGCTTGTTGGCTTCCTTTTCCTTCAGCGCCTTGGCGTCGAAGACCGACCAGTAGGACGTGAAACCAACCAGGACCGCGAAGAGGACGACGACGAAGGTGAACAATTTGACGATCTGACGGTTCACGTCGTCCCCAGCGCCAGATCGCGGCCGGCGGGCTCGACGGCTTCGCGGCGAGCGCGGTCAGAGATCAGCAGCAGCAGCGCCAGCAGGACGAAGTTGGCGACGATCGAGCTGCCGCCGTAGCTGATGAAGGGCAGGGTGACGCCGGTCAGCGGGATCACCCGGGTGACGCCGCCAATGATCACGAAGGCCTGGATCGAGAAGACGGCGGTGAGGCCGGTCGCCAGCAGCTTCGAGAAGCCGTCACGGGCGAGCAGGGCAATCTTGAAGCCGCGGGCGGCGATCAGGAGGTAGATGAGGATTACGCCGCAGGCGCCGAAGAGGCCGAGCTCGTTGACGATCAGCGCGTAGATGGTGTCGGTCTGGGCCGCCGGCAGCAGCGCCAGGTGGGTGCCGGGGATCGTGATCAGCCCCTGCCCGAAGCCTTTGCCGAAGAGGCCGCCGTCGGCCTGGGCGAAGATCGACTGGAGGATCTGGTACCCGTTGCCGGTCGGGTCGGCGTAGGGGTGGAGCCAGACTTCGACCCGGTCGTGGACGTGGGGCACGGTCGTCGCGAAGAACCAGGCGCCGACGACGAACAACGCCATCCCGATGACGACGAAGGAGAAGCGCCCGGTCGCCACGTAGAGCAGGGCGAGGAAGGCGGCGAAGAACATCAGCGAGCTGCCGAGGTCGCGGATGAAGACGAGCATGAACATCGAGGCGCCCCAGACCACCAGCATCGGCCCGAAGTGCTTCAGCGGCGGCAGCGTCACCCCAAGCACGCGCCGGGCGCCGACGATCAGGACCTCGCGGTGCTCGCGCAGGTAGCTGGCGAGGAAGACGACGATGGCGATCTTCGAGAACTCAGCCGGCTGGAACTGGAGCGGCCCGATCTTCACCCCGAGGTAGGCGCCGTTGACCTGCTGGCCGATCCCCGGCAGCCGCGGAGCGAGCAGCAGCAGCAGCCCGACGGCAGCGATCGTGTAGCGGTAGCGCTCGAGGACTTCGTAGTCGCGCAGGAACTGGATCGTCAGGGCGAAGAGGACGAGGCCGAGGACGAACCAGTTGGCCTGGTCGCGGGCGAGGCTTTCGTCGATCCGGTAGACCATCACCAGCCCGAAGGCGGTCAGCAGGGCGACCAGCGGGAACAGGTAGGGATCGGCGTCGGGGAGGCGGATCCGCAGGTAGATGTGGGTCGCCAGGCAGACCGCGAAGAAGTAGGCCCCGTAGATCGCGCTGAGGTTGCCGAGGCGCGAGCCCTCCTGGGCGAAGACGGCGGCGAATCCTGCGGTCAGCAGGAGCGCGACTGGAACCAGGGCGGTCAGCTCCCGGTTCCTGGCGGAGGATCTCAAGGGACCCCCTGGCTCTTCTGGATGTCTTCGATCAGCGAGACCGCGTCGCCGCGCGAGCGCAGATCGTGGCCGGTGACGGCGTCGCGGCGCTTCGGCGGCAGCGATCCGGTCTGGATCGGGCTCGCGTAGCGCTCCGCGTAGAGCTTGACGCCGAAGGGCAGTTCGTAGGGCAGGCCGCGGTAGAGGGCGACGCGGCCGGCCGAGTCGGTGCCGAGGAACCAGATCTGGCGATTGCCATACCAGGCGCCGAAGGCGACGGCGCCCAGGACCACGACCAACGCCAGCACCTTGGCGACGGTGCGCAGGCGGCGGCGCTTGGGCCTCGTGGCCAGGTCCTCGCGGCGCTTGCTCGCGGCCGCGGCGGCGGCGCGGCGGCGAACCTCGGTCGCGGTCAGACCGGCCTCCTCGGCCGAGGGCCCGATCAGGGTGGCGCCCTCGGGCACCCGCGCCGGCGCGGCGACATCCTCGAGGCGAAAGGCGACGACGGTGATGTTGTCGCGGCCGCCGGCTCGGTTGGCTTCGTCGACGAGGGCGCGGACCGCGGCCTCCATCGAGGAAGCTCGGGCAAGAAGGCGGGCGATCTGAGCGTCGTCGAGCATCGTCGTCAGGCCGTCGGAGCAGAGCAGGAAGACGTCGCCGGCCTGGGCCGGGACCGTCTGCACGTCGACTTTGACCTCGGGTTCGGGCCCGAGGGCGCGGGTGATGATCGAGCGCTGGGGATGGTCCTCGGCCTGGGCATCGGTGAGCTGACCCTTGCGGCGCATCTCCTCGACCAGCGAGTGGTCGCGGGTCAGGCGCTCGAGCTTGCCGCCGCGCAGGCGGTAGGCGCGGCTGTCGCCGACGTGGCCGATCGCCACCTCCTCGGAATCCGGGTCGACGATCGTCGCCGTGATCGTCGTCCCCATCCCGGTCAGGTCGGGGTCCTTGCGGGCGAGCTCGTGGATCATCCGGTTCGCCGCCTCGATCGTCTCGGTCAGGACCCGCTCCGGCGGCGCCGCGGGAAGCTCGCGGTCAAAGGACTCCGCGGCGGCCTTGGAGGCGACCTCGCCGGCCTGGGCGCCGCCCATCCCGTCGGCGACGACGAAAACCGGCGAGCGCGTGAAGAGCGAGTCCTCGTTGGCGTTGCGCTGGCGCCCGGTCTCGGTGCGAAAGGCCTGGTCGTCGATGCGGAGGGTCATTGCGCCTCGAGTCTGAACTCCGTGTCGCCGATCTGAACCGTGTCGCCGTCGATCAGCTCCGCCTCTCCCTTCAGGGTGGCGCCGTTCAGCAGGGTGCCGTTGGTCGAGTTCATGTCCTCGACCAAGTAGCGGCCGCCGCGTTCGAAGACGCGGGCGTGGAGGCTGGAGGCGTATTGGTCCTCGATCTGCACGTCGGAGTCCTTAGAGCGACCGATCGAGAGGCCCCCGATCAGGTCGAAGCGCTGGTCGCGCTCGAGGCCGCCCCCGCGCTCGACGACCAGCCAGGCGTCGACGCCTCGCGGAGCTTCGGCGTAGGCCGGAGCCGCGTGAAACCCGGTCGCGTCGGGCGCCGGCGAGGCGGTCCGGCGCAGGTCCTTGACGGCGCTGCGCGCGATCACGAGCAGGAACAGGTAGAGGACGGCGAGGAAGCCGAACTTGAGAGCTACGGATATCGGGTCATACGCCACGCGCCCAGCACCTTACGTACAGCGTCCGCTACTGCTCGATGTCGAAGAGGAAAGTCGTCGTGCCAACGGTCACCTGATCGCCGGGGCTGAGGCGAGTCGAGGCGACGCGGCGGCCGTTTACCTTGATCCCGTTGGTCGAGCCGAGGTCGGCGATCTGCCAGTCGCCGGACTCCGAGCGCCGCAGCTCGGCGTGGCGGCGCGAGACGTTGGGATCGGCGAGGACGCACTCCACCGACTTCGAGCGGCCGATCGTCGCCCGCGGACCGTCGAGCACGTAGCGGCGATCGTCGAGGGAGACCACGGCGCGGGTCGAGACCAGGGCGCCGACCGACTGCTCGGGCCGTTTGGGGCGGCCGCGATCGCGCTCGCGCACGGCCGAGTAGACCATCGTGTGTCCCTCTTCGCCCTGTTTGGGGCTCTCGCCCTCGTGGGCGGGGGGCTTGACCAGGCGGGCCTGAATCCCGAACTCGCCGAGGCGCAGGCGCTCGTCGGTGGCGAACTCGACCGCCGGGCGGGTCAGCAGATCGTAGCTGCGGCGGCGAGCGTGCTCCAGCAGGTAGCCGGAGAGCTCCTGCTCGAGCGAGCGCTCGTAGCCCTCGAGCTTGGAGCGGTCCTGCTTGGAGAGGTAGACCGTGTACTCGTTCGGCACATAGACGCGCTGCACCGAGGCGGTCTTGTGGGCGTCCATTTCCTTCGCCAGTTTGCGAGCGAGTTCGACCGGTTGCACCTCGGAGCTGAAGGCGCGGCTGAAGACTCCCTCGACGAGGCCTTCTATGCGGGACTCGAGGCTGCGTAGGACGCTGATCGGAATGGCTCCTTGACGAGCAGGGTCAGTTCTCCGGGTTCGGAGAACCAGCTGAAATCCTAGGGCAGGAGGATCCCATGGCCGAGCGCGAGCCAGGCCCCGAGCGCGGCGGCGAGGGCGAGGGCGCCGAGGCGGGCGCCGAGGCGGCCGCGCTGGGCGACCCGCGGGCGCTCGGCGAGCAGCTCGAGCGAACCCTCGATCGCGGTGCCGAGGTCCTCCAGCGAGAGGCGGCGGCTGGGGCGGGCGGCGAGGCAGCCGTCGATCGACTCGGTCAGGTCCCGTGGCAGATCGGGCCGCAGGCGGCGCAGCGGGCGGGTACGGGCGCCGATCGCCCGCGCGGTCGCCGCCGGGTTGGCGCGGCGATGCGGGTTCTCCCCGCTCCAGCACTCATAGAGCACCAGCGCCAGTGAGTAGACGTCGGCCTCGGGCCCGGCGGGGCGACCCTCGGCCTGCTCGGGCGACATGTAGGCGAGGGTGCCGACGATGTCGCCGGGTGCGGTCAGCGAGGCGTCGTCGGCGAGGTGGGCGATCCCGAAATCCATCAGCTTCGCGTGCGGCTCGCCGTCGGTCTCGGTCACCTGGACGTTCTGCGGCTTGATGTCGCGGTGGACGA
>DATAIY010000466.1:0-1836 GCA_036262475.1 Solirubrobacterales bacterium | reverse complement strand
ATGCAGATCCCGCGGGCCCGGCGCCGAGAAGACGCGATCGTTGCCCAAAACTACGGGGAGGCCTCGGCGCTGGAATTCTATGGCCCCTCGCGAGGGTTGACGACACCGCTCAGCGGTCACCTCAGCTAGCAATACTGGCGCCCCACCCGCCTGCCTCAGCGTTTCGCCCTCCTGGTCGGTTTCGATCCGGCAACGGTTCGCCAGCTCTGCGCGCGCGATCGCACCGTCTCAAGGATTGACAATTCCTACCGGCTGCAAAACGAAGAGTGGGGAAGGACGATCGTCGACTGCCGCCTGCGCCGACCGCTTGGAGTTCTCTGGAGCTCCGCGATAGCCAGCGACGAACTCTGAGGCGAGAGAGCCGCCCAGGTCGAAGTCGGTGACCCTGCGCGGATGCAACGAGCGCTCCCTCGTAGGAATGCCGAGGGCCCATGAGCGCCCGCGGTTGGTGCAGATCAGCAGAAGGCGACGATGAAGAAGGAACTGTCGACGGAAGCCAGGCCACCCTGGAACGAGACGGCGACGGTCGAGGAGAATTCGGAGCTGGTGACGTCTGCCTCGGCTGGATAGGTGCCCCGGACCGGTGCCGGGCCCGGGGAACCCCTGCCCAGCCGTGACGCTGACTGCGCAGTGAGTTGCCGAGGCACGGCGCAAGGTTATCCGTGGGTCAGGTCGCGGTCAACGGCCGGCCGGGCAAGCCCGATTCATCCGCTGATCGATTTGAGGACCGCCGCGTCTAGCGCCATGGGTCCGGTGGGCTGCCCGAGCGGATCCGCCCCCGGAAGCTCTTCGCCGCAGCCCCCCACCGGCACCCGGTTCCTCGGTCTCTCCGGCGCCTACCGACCGCCGGTGCGTCGGCGAACGGGTTCGGCATTCACGCTGATCGCGGTTCCGGCGCGGATCGATCGAGCAATGAAAAGAAAGGGACCCCCGCTGTAGGAAGAACCCCCGGATCTCGGGGGTTATTTGCGTTTCAGGGTTCGGCACGGCGAGCGCCTATCCATTCGTAGTCCGGGCGGGAAACTACGTAGGTTAGGCGCGTGACCACGACCGACTTCGCCCAGGTCGGGGCCGAACAGGCAACCGATTTTCGCTTCGCCCACTGGGAGGCGGTACGGCGCTGCGCGCTCGGCCTCTACTTCGTGTCGCTGGTCGCGTGGAGCGCGCACTACGGGATCCCCGTCCAGCGCGAGCTCGTGATCGCCTGGACCTGCGGTGCCCTCGCCTGCGCCTCGCTCGGCCGGCACCGGCGGCAGATCCTCCAGCTCGTCCTCGACTGGCTGCCGATGGTGTTAGTTCTCGGCGCCTACGACTTCACCCGCGGCGCGGCGGACTCGCTCGGGATCGGCGTCCACGCGCACCCGATGATCGACTTCGACCGCTTCCTCTTTTTCGGCGAGACGCCGACCGAGTGGCTCCAGGCCCGCCTCTACGAGCCCGACGTCGTCAACTGGTGGGACATCGCCTTCACGCTTGTCTACACCTCCTACTTCATCGTCCCCTTCGCGGTCGCCGGCGTCCTCTGGGTCCGCGACAGGCTCGCCTTTCTGCGCTTCATCGGGCGCCTCGTGTCACTCGTGCTCGCCGGCCTCGCCACCTACATCGCCTTCCCGGCGGCGCCGCCCTGGATGGCGGCGGAAATGGGCCTGCTCGAAGAAGTCCATCGCACCACCTCGAAGGGTTGGGAAGTGCTCGGGGTGGGTACCGCCGGGCTCTTCTCCGAGGGCCAAGCGAGCGTCAACCTGGTCGCCGCCGTCCCCTCGCTCCATTCCGCCTTCTCCGCGCTGGTGGCGATGTTCCTCTGGGGTCGCGTCCGCCCGCGTCTGCGGCCGCTGC
>DATAIY010000465.1:0-6308 GCA_036262475.1 Solirubrobacterales bacterium | reverse complement strand
AAGCAGCCGGGTGGCCGGCCTCTGGACCCCTTAAACGGCGGGCCGGCCGGCGCCTACACCCGCGCGAGGTGCTGCCGGCTCGCCCAGAAACGGCTGAGCGGTCGAGGGGTAGCGGAGCAGCGCCTTCGCACGTCTTGGGGCCATGGCGGCCACCGACACGACCCCGGGCGTTCGCTGGGGTGACTCGGGCCCCTCGGCGGCACCGGCGGCGAAGAGGATGAGCGACTCAGAGCTGCTCGAAGAGCCGCTGATGGACGCCGTCGAAGCAGCGCGGGTACTGAGGGTGCCGCGCAGCACGCTGTATGAGCTGGTCCGCTCGCAGGGCCTACCGCACGTCCGAGTCGGTCCGCGTGGCCTGCGCTTTGCGCGCCGCGAGCTGGCCCGCTGGGTCGCCCAGAACAGCTTCGGCCGCTAGCCCGCCACGCCCGCGGGCGCAGCCTCGGGCGTTGCCTCTTCGCGGAACGCTTCTGAAATCCGCCGCGCGGCCTCCTGGCGTGGCTTGAACTGGAGATAGCGCTGGGTCGTCGCCAGGTCCTGGTGGCCCATCCACTCCATCACCTCGCGCGAGTCGGCCTTGCGGATCGCGTGGGTGCCAAAGGTGTGGCGCAGGTCGTGGAAGCGCAGCTCGCGCAGGCCGGCCTTCTTCAGCGCCGCCTTGTAGCGGTCGCGGAGGCGGTGGCCGGCCAGGTGGCCTCCCTGAGCACCGCAGAAGACGAGGTCGTCTTCGCTCGTGTGATCCTCGCGTTTGTTCAGCTCGGCGAGAGCGCGGGCGACCTCCTCGGCCAACGGCACGGTGCGCTCCAGGCCGCTCTTAGGCGTGTCGACGCGGCCGTTGGTGAAGCTCTGGCGCACGTGGATCGCGCTGTTGGGGAAGTCGACGTCGCGCCAGCGCAGCGCCAGCAGCTCCCCCAGCCGCAGACCCGTGAGCGCGGCGGTCAGGTAGACGCTGCCGTCTTGCTTGGAGGCAGCGGCCCGAACCACGGCTAGCACCTCCTCGTGGGAGAAGACGTCGATGTTGCCGCGCTTGGTGCGCGGGCGCCGCTCGACGTTGGCGACCGGATTGGACGCCAGCCGGTGCCGGCGCTGGGCCCAGACGAAGATGCCGTGCAGCACCGTCAGGTACTTGTTGACGGTGCGGTCGGAGAGGTCTTCATCGACCAGGGCATCGCGAAAGCGCTCGACCATCTCGGCCGTCACGTCCTCGGGGCGAACCTTGCGGCCGAAGCGCTCGCCGAAGACCTTCTTCATGCGCGCGACCATGTGCTCGTAGTCGATCTGGGTCGAGAGCTTGATCTTGCGGTCGCGCTTGTAGTCGAGCCATTCGTCCAGGACGAGCCCGAAGGTGGTCCCGGTGCGCACCATCCCCGGCAGGTCTCCGCGGCGAGCCTTGGCGAGCGTCCCATCCAGCCAGATCCGGGCGCTCGTCTTCGTGAAGTAGCCGGCGGGCGGCTCGACTTCGCGGTCAGTCCAATGAGGGCCGATCCGCCGCTGCACCTGGCGCCCATCGGGAAGCCGATACTTCGCATACCACTGAGCGCCGCGCTTTCGCTCGAGCTTGAAGACGTGGCCGCTAATCGCTTGCCGTTGCGTCATTCGCTGCCTTTCTTGTGGCCCATCAAGGAGACGTAGCGCCGTGCCTGGCGGGGACGCGTGAGAAGAAAAATAGCAAGACTTCGGGACATATTTCGGGACACGGAAGCGATCCGCGCCAGTCTCGGGCAACAAAAAACCCCGCATTTACGGGGCTTTTGTGGAGTACCGCTACGGGGATTCGAACCCCGGTTTCCGGACTGAGAATCCGGCGTCCTAGTCCCCTAGACGATAGCGGCGAGGGATCGCGATTCTAGCGGGCGGCGGATTGGGGCTGCTTTCCGAGGCGGGGCCGGGCGCGGGGGACGCAACCGGTAAATTGCCTGCTCCCGCGGCTGTGGCGGAACTGGTAGACGCGCACGGTTCAGGTCCGTGTGGAGGAAACTCCGTGAAGGTTCGACTCCTTTCAGCCGCATCGCTCGGTGGCCCGGGCTGGGCGCGAAATGCTCAGGCCGGCTGCTTGGCCGAGGCGCCCTCGCCCGCCCGGGCGGCGTTGGAGGCGATCTCCTCGACGAAGGCCGGCCAGAGGGCGCCGGGCAGGTCGTGGCCCATGCCGTCGATCATCTTTAGGCGGGCGCCAGGGATGGCCCGGGCGGTGGCCTTGCCGCCCGCGGGACGGACGAGGTGGTCGCTCTTGCCGTGGATGATCGTGGTCGGCACGCGGACGCTCCGCAGGGCGCGGGTGCGATTGCCGGAGGCGGTGATCGCGTGCAGCTGGCGGGCGACTCCGGCCTCGCTGTGGCCGCGATCGAAGGAGAGGCCGGCGATCTCGCGCACGCGCTCCTCTTCGAACGGGTAGCCGGGGGAGCCGATGACCCTGAAGGTCTTCACGACCCGCTCGATCGTCGCCTCGCGGCCCCTTGGGGGCTTGCCGAGCAGAACTCCGAAGGCCTTCAGGCTCGGCAGCCCGGTCCGACGGCTGCCGGTGGTCGACATGATCGAGACCATCGAGCGGACCCGCTCCGGGTGTGCGATTGCCGCGCTCTGGACGATCATGCCGCCCATCGAGGCGCCGACCAGATGGGCCGAGTCGATGCCGAGGTGGTCCATCAACCCGGTCATGTCCCGTGCCATGTCCCTGAGCAGGTAGGGGGCGGTCGCGCGCCGGCCGGTCATCATGTCGACCCGGCTCGGCACGCCGGCAGAGTCGATCTTGGTCGAGCGACCGGTGTCGCGGTTGTCGAAGCGGACGACGCGGAAGCCGCGGTCGGCGAGCAGCGAGCAGAAGCTCTCGTCCCAGGCGATCATCTGCGTCGCCAGGCCCATCACCAGCAGCAGCGGCTCGCCGCCGGGGTCGCCGAGCTCCTGGTAGGCGAGCTCAATGCCGTTGGCGGGCGCCATCTTCTCTTCGCCGAAGCTGTGCATCCGCGCAGTCTAGCCACTCGACTGGCTGAGCAGCCAGGTCGTCGTCGGGCGGTTTTGTCGCCTATATGACAGCGAAAGCGCCCCAGGTCGAGTAGAAGGTGGGGATGCGGACAGCGATCGTCTCCGACCTTCACCTCGGCCTGACCAGCGGCGGGGACGTGCTGCGCGACCCGGGCGTCCGCCGCATCCTGCTCGAGGAGATCGGCGACGCCGACCGCGTCGTCCTGCTCGGCGACGTGGTCGAGCTGCGCGAGCGCCCGGTCGGCCCCGCGCTGGACGCCGCCCGGCCCTTCTTCGAGGATCTGGGAGAGACGCTGGGCGACCGCGAGGTGACGATCGTCCCCGGCAACCACGATCACCGCTTCGCCGAGCCACTGCTCGACGACCGCTCTCTCACCGACGGCGCCGCCCTCGGGCTCGAGCAGACCCATGACCCCTCCCCCGGCCCGACCGCAGTGATCGAGGAGTGGCTCGGGCCGGCTCGGCTGCGAATCGCTTACCCGGGCCTCTGGCTTCGGGATGACGTCTACGCCACCCACGGCCACTACATGGACGCCCACCTGAACCTGCCGCGGGCCGAGTGCGTCGCCGTGGCGACCCTGCTGCGGCTCTCGCGTCCCCTGCCGAGCGTTGCCACCGCCGCCGACTACGAGCGGGTCCTGCGACCGCTGTACGGGTTCTCCTACGGGGTCGCCCAGGCGCGGCCGGCTCGTGTCGCCGGCAGGCGACGCGAGCCCTCGGAGGCCGCCTGGGAGCTGCTCGCCGGCAACGACGAGGGTCTCGGACGAGGCCGCCGGCTCTCTCGCGCCGCGATCCGGGGCGGATTCCCAGCAGGGATCTGGGCGCTCAACCGCCTGCTGCATTCCAGCTTCGAGGCCGACGTCTCGGCCGGGGCGATCTTCCGCGCCGGCGTCTCGGCGGCCGCCGAGATGGCCACTCGCCTACAGGTCGGCGACGTCCAGGTGATCACCGGGCACTCACACCGCGGCGGCCCGGTGGGCGGCGAAGCGGACTGGCCGCTGGCGGGCGGGGGGCGCCTCCACAACACCGGCAGTTGGGTCTTCTCCTCCCCCTTCCACCACCCCGGCAAGCCGCCGAACTCCTACTGGCCGGGGACGGTCACCTGGGTGGAGAATGGCGAGGCGCCGCGGCGGGTCCAGCTGCTTCTGGAGCGCTCGCACGCGGATTTGGCCGAGCTGGTCAGCCGAGCCAGTCGGCGATGATCGAGCCGATCTCCGGCCCGGCGTCCTCCTGGAGGAAGTGAGAGGCGTTCGCGATCGCCCGCGGCGGCGTCAGGTTGAGCTCCGAGGAGACCCGCTCGCCGACGTGAAAGGGAAGGATCGGGTCCGAGTCGGCCCATAGAACCAGCGAGGGGCGCTGGTCGGACCGCAGCCCGTCGGCGACCCGTTTGCCCTCGGCCGCGCCGACCGCGTCGGGCGTCGTCGGCAGGATCAGCGGGAAGGCGCGGGCGCCCGCCTTAGATGCCGGGTCTATATAAGGAGCGTCGTAGGCGGCGATCACCTCCTCGCCAGGGTCGTTCTTGCAGCCGCCGCGGATCAGCACCCCGATCGGCACGTCCTCGTTCTCGCGGACGAAGTCGCGGAAGGCGAACCAGGCGTCGCTCATCCGCTGGTGGCCGGTAAAGGGGCCGGTCTCCATGATCACGATCCGGGAGATGCGCTCGGGATGCTCGACCGCCAGCCGCAGCCCGATCGGTCCCCCCCAGTCGTGGACGACGACGGTCGCGTCCCGAAGGTCCAGTTCCTCCAGCAGCGCCGCCATCAGCTCGACGTGGCGGTCGTAGCTATACCAGCCGAGGTCGGTGGGCTTGTCGGAGCGGCCGAACCCGGCGTAGTCGGGAGCGATGCAGCGGTGGCCGGCGTCTCGCACCGGCGGGATCACCTTGCGCCAGAGGTATGACCAGGTCGGCTCGCCGTGGAAGAAAACGACTGGCTTGCCGTCCCCCTCGTCGAGGTGGGCGAGGCGGAGGCCGTCGACCTCGCGATATTTCGACGCGAAGGGATAGTCCGGCAGCCCCTGCAACCGCTCCTCTGGCGTACGCACCGCATCGACGCTCATCTCCCGCCTCCCCCTCCGTCGGCTTTGACCGATCGCCGAAGGGAGCGCCCTTTCCGCTCTCCTTCGCACCCCCGAGTCTAGTTCTCTCGAATCCACATCGGGATTCCGTACTTTGTGCATCAACTTTGTGCTAGCCTGCCGAACTTCTGTTTAGAAGTAAGTCAGTCAAAATAGGAAGGAAACATAGATGCGGAACGCTCGCGACACCCGGCGGCGCAGCGTGAAGATCGGCCTCCCGGCCGCACTTCTCGTGCTGCTCGTTGTATTTTTCGGCGCCGGCTGCGGCAGTAGCAGCAGCTCAAGCTCCGGCTCCAGCAGCTCGGGAGGCGCCAAGCTCGACGTGGTCGGCTACTCCACCCCCGAATCCGTCTACTCGGAATCACTCGAGCCAGCCTTCGAAAAGACGGCTGACGGCAAGGGGATCAGCTTCAGCAACTCCTTCGGCGCCTCGGGCGACCAGAGTCGGGCCGTCGTCGCCGGCCAGCCCGCGGCCGTCGTCCACTTCTCCCAGGCCGGCGACATGGAACGACTGGTCGAAGAAGGCGAAATCGTCTCGAAAAACTGGGACAAGCAGCCCTACGGCGGCATCGCCACCGACTCCGTCGTGGTCCTCGTCGTCCGCAAGGGCAACCCGCAGGGGATCCATTCCTTCGACGATCTGCAGACGAAGGACGTCGGCGTCGTCACCCCGAACCCGTTCAGCTCCGGCTCGGCCCGCTGGAACATCATGGCCGTCTACGGGGCGGCGCTGAACCAGGGCAAATCTCCCGCCCAGGCACTGGAAGCGGTCAAGACGGTGCTGGAAAAGACGAAGGCGCAGCCGGGCAGCGCCCGCGACGCCCTCGCCGCCTTCACCCAGGGAGAGGGCGACGTCCTGATCAGCTACGAGAACGAGGCGATCAAGGCCGAAAAGGAAGGCGAAGACGTCGAATACTTGATCCCACCCTCGACCCTCCAGATCGAAACCCCGATCGCGGTCACCAAAAGCGCTCCGGAGCCGGCGGCCGAAAATTTTCTCAAGTTCCTCTGGTCTGATGCCGGACAGGAAATCTGGGCTGAAAACGGCTACCGCCCGGTCAACCCGAAGCTGGTCGATCCGAAGCAGTTCCCCACCCCGAAGGAACTGTTCAAGATCAGCCAGTTCGGCGGCTGGGGCAAGGTCAACGACGAATTCTTCGACGAAGAAACCGGTTCGGTGGCAAAGCTCGAGGGCGAACTCGGAGTCTCGACCTCGGGCTGATCGATGGAGGCCCACGCCCAAAGCAGAGCAGTGG
>DATAIY010000464.1:0-4984 GCA_036262475.1 Solirubrobacterales bacterium | reverse complement strand
GAGCAGGAACAGCGTCGGCAGCACGCCGATTGCTTCGCCGACCTGGATGATCACGTAGAGCTCCGCGATCGGGACGACGATGAAGAGGACGACGATGATGAACATGGTCAAAGCCTAGCCTCGGCCGGGTGCCGGGCCGGGCGTCTCGAACCGTTCAGGCGGCGGCGCTGGCCTTGCCGGCGGCCTGCTCAAGCTCGGCGAGGGACTCGGTGATGCCGTCAGCGACGGCTTCGACGTCCTCCATTGAGTCGTAGTCGGCGAGCAGGCCGAAACCGACCTTGCCGTGGTAGCTCATGATCGCCACCGCGAGGGCGTGGTTCTGGGGCAGGAAGGCGACCGGGAAGACTTCTTCCAGTTCTCGCCCGAGGACGTAGAGGGGGATCTGCGGGCCCGGAACGTTGGTAACGATCATGTTGAAGAGGCGGGTCGAGAAGTTGATCCGCGAGGCCTGAGCGAGCAGCGTCGGCGGAGCGAAGTCGTTGAACCGGGAGATGACTTCGGCACCGAGCGCCTGTTTGGAGCGCTTGAGGCCCTCCATCGCGGTGCTGATCGTCCGCAATCGGCGGACCGGGTCCTCGACGTAGACGGGCAGCGGCCCGCGCATCAGGGCGATCCGGTTGCCGAGGTGGCCGCGCTCGTCCTCGCTGCGGATCGAGACCGGCACCAGCGCCCGCAGCTCCAGGCCCTCGGTGCGGATGCTGCGGCGGTGCAGCCAGTTGCGCACCGAACCGGTGACGACGGCGAGGACGACGTCGTTGACGGTGCCGCCGAGGGCGTCCTTGATCTGCTTGAAGGCGACCAATTCCGAGCGCGCCCAGACGTAGCGGCGGTGCGGCCCGATCGGCTGGTTCAATGGTACGTCGGGAGCCGGATCGGCGAAGGCGCTGACGATCTCGCTCAAACCCTCCAGGGCCTCGACGGCCTTGCGAGCCGTGGTCTCCGGATGGAGGACCGCCTCGACCGCGCGCTCGGCGAACTTGACCGGGGTGGCGATCGCGTCGCTGATCCCGCGCGCGACCAACTCGGTCGTCCCCGGCTCGGGCTGGGGAACCCAGTCGTCGCTGTCCTCCGCCGGCTCAGGAACCCGCTCGAGGTCGAAGAGGACAGTCCCGATGTCCACGCCCGATACCCCGTCGACCATCGCGTGGTGGGTCTTGGTCAGGATCGCGAAGCGGTCGCGCTCCAGCCCCTGCGCGAGCCACAACTCCCAGAGCGGCTTGGAGCGGTCGAGCTGCTGCGAGAAGATCCGCCCGGCGAGCCGTTTCAGCTGCGGCTCGCCGCCCGGATCGGGCAGCGCGGTGTGGCGGATGTGGTAGGCCAGGTTGAAGTTGATGTCGTCCGCCCACAGCGGCCGACCGGCCTCCAGCGGCGGCACGACGAGCTTCTGGCGGAAACGCGGGACCTGGCTCAGGCGCCCCCGCACGTGCTCGACCAGGTCGACATACTTGGGCGGCGGTCCCTCGAAGATCAGGATCGCGCCGACGTGCATGTGGCTGCTGGAACTCTCGTTGCTCAGGAACGAGGCGTCGAGCGCGCTCAGGCGGTCCAGGTGGCGTCCTTCGGTGCTCATCCCGCAAGGCTAGCTTCACCCGCGCTCCAGGGCTACCCCGCAGTTACGGCCGCAAGCTCGCCACCGCTACCCTGGGGTCATGTCCAGTGCTGCCACTGCCGCTCCCAAGCGCGTCCTTCTTGCCGCTCCGCGCGGCTACTGCGCCGGCGTCGACCGTGCCGTACAGACGGTCGAGCGTGCGCTCGAGCTGCACGGCGCCCCCGTCTACGTGCGCAAGGAGATCGTCCACAACAAGCACGTGGTCGAGGAGCTCTCCAAGCGCGGCGCGATCTTCGTCGAGGAGGAGACCGAGGTGCCCGAGGGCGCGATGGTCGTCTTCTCCGCCCACGGCGTCGCCCCGGCGGTCCACGACAACGCCGCCGCCCGCAACCTGCGCACGATCGACGCCACCTGTCCGCTGGTCACCAAGGTCCACGTCGAGGCCCGCCGCTTCGCCGCCCAGGGCTACACGATCGTGATGATCGGCCACGAGGGACACGAGGAGGTCGAGGGCACGACGGGCGAGGCGCCTCAGAGCATCGTCCTGGTCCAGACCGTCGACGAGGTCGCCGGGCTCGAGGTCTCCGACCCGGAGAAGATCGCCTTCATCACCCAGACCACCCTCTCGGTCGACGAGACCGGGGAGATCATCGCCGCCCTGCGGTCCAAATTCCCGGCGATAGTCAGCTCCAAGTCAGACGACATCTGTTACGCGACGACCAACCGCCAGATCGCGGTCAAGCAGCTGGCTCGTGAGTGCGACCTGGTCCTGGTCATCGGCTCGACCAACTCCTCCAACTCCAACCGCCTGGTTGAGGTCGCGCGCGAGCACGGCGCTGCCTCCCACCTGATCGACAACCACACCCAGGTCGAGGAGGAGTGGTTGGAGGGGATCGAGACGGTTGGCATCACCTCCGGCGCCAGCGCCCCCGAGGAGCTGGTCGAGAGCCTGGTCGGCTTCTTCCGCGATCGCGGCGCCGATGCCGTCTCCGAGCTCCGCACCGTTCACGAGGACGTCCGCTTCATGCTGCCGAAGGAGATTCGCGAGGAGCTCGCCGCGCGGGCCTAGGGCGCGCCCGCTGCGAAGCTGACCGACCAGACCCGCAGGCCCGGGGTGGGGCGGAGGACGAGGCTGTGGGCCTCGTGGCTCGGGTGCTCGGCGAGGGTGTAGAGGCCGGCACCGGCGGTGGAGACAGGCCGCAGCCACTCGCCGTCGCTCTCGATCTCGATCTCTCCGGCGCCCTCGAGCGTGGCAAAGGCTCCTCCCGCCTGGTAGTCGAGGGCCAGCACCTCGCCGTCCTCACCCGCGACCCAGGCCCGCTCCCAGGAACCGCCGGGGAAGACCTCGGCGCTGGGAGCGATGACCCTGGCGCCGGGGGCGTCGGTGGGGCGCAGCGGCGCCATCGGCTCGGGCAACTCGCGCAGGGCGTCGATCTCGCGCAGCTCCTCCTGGATCGCGTCCTCGGTGGCGCGGTATTCGCCCTCGCCGAAGTGGACCCAGGCGAGCGCGCCGCCGAGGCTCCAGAGGAAGAGGCTGGGCCAGCCTTCGCAGCCGTAGGCGCTCCAGAGGTCGCGCTCGGCGTCGATCGCGACCGGGAAATCGACGCCGAGTCCGGTCAGCCCCGCTGCGACCGCGTCCGCTTCGGCACCGAACGGGAAGCGCGGCGCCTGGACGCCGATCACGCTGAGGCCGGCCTCGCGGTAGCGGCGCGACCACTCGCCGAGGTAGGGCAGGGTCCGCACGCTGTTGAGCTGGGCGAAGTCGATGAAATGGACGATCGCCGGGCCGCCGGCGGTCAGCGCCGGCATCGACTTGGGTTCGGTCCCGATCCATGAGATACCGCTCGGCAGGTCGGGGGCGGCGATGTTGTCGCGTCCGGGGCGCACCCCCGAACGTTATCCTGGGCCGCCGTGACCGAGCTTGGTGCCTTTCTTCTCCCCGTTTTGCCGCTGCTGTTCCTGCTCGTCGCGCTGCTGTTGGGGCGCTACCCGGGGTGCGACGCGATCGTTCGCCTCTCCGAACGGCTCGCCGCCCGCGCGGGCTCCAAGGCGGCCGCGGCGGCTCCTCAGCGCCTGCCGCAGGCGCCGCGTTCCTTCGCCCCCGGCGGCGGTCTTCTGATTGCCCTCGGCCTCGCCCAGCGCCCGCCGCCGCTGTCGGCGTAGGCCCAGCGGCAAGAGGGCCCGCGGCCAGCCGTCCGCGGACGGATCGGTGCGCGGGGTCGGACCCTGCGACCCTGAGCTGAGGAGCAAGAGATGAATGCGAAGACCGCGCGAGTCCTGGTCGGGGTGGCCGTGATCGTCGTCGCGATCGTCCTGCTGATCGTTCTCAAGAAGAGCGACCGCGGTGGCGAAACCGACTCTGCGAACGGCACCGTGCCGACGATCGTCGTCAAGGACGGCAAACCCGTCGGCGGGATCCGGGTCCTGTCCTACAACAAGGGTGACCAGATCCACTTCAAGGTGAGGTCCGACGTCAGCGACGAGGTCCACGTCCACGACTACGACCTGATGAAGGACGCCAAGGCCGGCGGCACCGTCGCCTTCGACTTCCGGTGACCATCGAAGGCACCTTCGAGGCCGAGCTGGAGGGGCGCAAAGAGCAGATCATCGAGCTCCGGGTCAACCCGTGAGCTTCCTTCCCTTCGCCCACGCGCTGGTGGCCAGGCAGGATCTCCCGATCCCCGCCTGGCTCTTCGCCTGGGCGGCGTCGATCGTCCTCATCGTCTCCTTCTTCGTGCTCTCGGCCGCCTGGCGAAAGCCACGCTTCGAGGAGGAAGACTGGCGGTCGCTCAGAGCGGGACTCTCCCGCGCGCTGGTCAGCCGCCCGACGCAGATCGTCTGTGGGCTGCTCGGGATCCTCCTGCTCGGGGTCGCGATCTACGCCGGCCTGCGCGGGACCGAAGCGCCGGATCGCAACTTCGCCCTCACCTTCCTCTTCGTAACCACCTGGCTCGGCTTCCCCTTCTTCTCCGCCCTGCTCGGCGACATCTTCCGGCCCGTCAACCCCTGGCGCGCGGTCGGGCGGGCAGCGGGAGCGGGCTTCAAGGCGATTGCCGGTCAGGGCCCCGCCCACCTCCCCTGCCCGGAGGCGCTCGGCCGCTGGCCGGCGGCGATCGGCCTCCTGGCGATGGTCTGGCTGGAGGTCGTCTATGGCTCGAGCGGCGGCGTCGCCGTCGGGTTGGATCCGCACGCCGCCGGCCTCGCCGCGCTCGTCTACAGCGTCTACACGCTGGCGATGATGGCCCTGTTCGGGGTCGAGCAGTGGTGCGAGAGGGGGGAGGTCTTCTCCGTCTACTTTGGGATGTTCTCCCGGCTCGGCTACTTCGGCGTCCGCGCCGGCCGGCTGGGACGGCGCCGGCCGCTGTCCGCCGCCGCCCGCTGGGCGACGATCCCCGGCTCGGCGGCCGTCGTGATCGCCTCGATCGCCTCGACCAG
>DATAIY010000463.1:0-11056 GCA_036262475.1 Solirubrobacterales bacterium | reverse complement strand
GCCCAACGGGTCGCGCTCGCCCGCGCCTTCCTCTGCGACCCGCCGCTGCTGCTTCTGGACGAGCCGACCGCGCATCTCGACGAGGAGACCGAGCTCGGCGTCGCCGCGGCGATCGAGCGGCTTGCCGCCGGCCGCACGGCGCTGCTGGTCGCCCACCGCCCCGAGCTGGCCCGGCGCGCCGACCGCGTCCTCGAGCTGCGCGACGGCGCCGTCCACACGCTGCCGCTGGAGATCCCGCTGGGGGTGGCGGCATGAGACGTCCTGTGTCAACCCCCCGCCGTCTGAAGGCGGTTGAAGTTGCCGTGCCGAGCGGGGTCATAGGGCTCCCGGTTCTGCCAGCAACGCCAGAGCACCCTGATCCAGGCGCGGCCCAAAGTGCGGATCGCATGGGGGTGGTCCTGGCCCCTGGCCCGCGCCCTGCGGTAAACCTCGCCGGCCCAGGGATGCCAATGACGGGTGGAGTCAGCCAGCCTGGCGACGGCGACCCGCAGGCGCTTGTCGCAGGCGCGCCTGAAGGTGGCGACGCGCAGCTTGCCCGACTCCAGGGCGACCGGGCTCATGCCGGCGTCGGCGGCCATTGCGGCCTCGGTCGGGTAGCGCTCCCGGCAGTCACCGAGCTCGGCGATCAGGGTTGCCGGGGAGAGCGCCGTCTTGGGGTCGCGAAACAGCGCCCGGAAGATCGCCGCGTCGGGGTGGACGGCGAGGCGCTCGCGGATCTGAGCGTCAAGCGCGGCGATCTCGGCGACGATCGGCGAAAGGGCGCCGACCAAGCCGAGGACGACCGTCCGGCGGGCCTCGCGCTCAGCCTTCCCCGCGGTCCCCTTGGGCGCCGCGTTAAGCCGCTCCACCAGCTCGGCGGGGTCGGTTCTGCCGCTGTAGGAGTTGCGCTTGAGGAAGGCGGCCATCCGCCCGGCACCGAGCCCCTTGGTGTCCGCGGGGCTCGGGTAGCGCTCGAGGAAGGCCAGCGAGATCGGGCTGTCGAGCGCGGCGAAGATCAGGGCGCCGGGCCAGAAGGACTGCAGCTGGGCGCGCAGCTGGTTGGCGAGCTCCACGCGCACCCCGACCAGATCCTCGCGGGCGCGGGTCAGCACCTTGAGCGCCTTGGTCTCCTCGCTATCGGGCACCAGCACCCGGAAGCGGTGGGCGTCGGTGCGGGCCAGCTCGGCCAGCACGTAGGCGTCGAAGCGATCGGACTTGCCGTGGGCGACCGCGAAGCGGGCGCGGGCGGCCTTGACCTGATTGGGATGGATCGCCAGGACCTGCAGGCCGGCGGCCAGCAGTCGCTCGACCAGGATCCCGTCCGGTCGCTCGATCGCCACCCGGGCTACGCCGTGCCTCTCGAGCCTGCGCGCCAGCTCGGCGAGCCCACGTTCGTCATGGGTGACGGAGAAGCGCTCGTTGACGCGCCCCTCTTCGCTGATGCAGACCTCATGGGCCTCGGCGGCCCAGTCGATTCCCGCGGTTGGTGCCATGCTTCCTCCTCGGTCGATTCACGTCGGCTGGCCGCCGGCCACGAGGAGCCGTTGCGCGTGCTCATAGGGTGGCGTTTACCGACGCCACGTCCTGTTGGCGCTTCTGGCGCCTCGCACCGCCGGGAGGCGCTGGTCTCATGCGGGCCGTCTACGCGGCTAGCGAGGGTGGCGCTCTCCCGGCGGGGGTCGGCTTCTCTATGCGTTCCCCCGGGATCTTCGACGGCCTCGCTGCGCTCGGCCTCTCAATCTCAGAAGAACAAGGTGGAGGTTGTCCTATGAGCCTGCGGCCCCAGCAGGGTTCGTCCCGCTGGCTCGACTCGCTCGCCCGCTGGTCGGTCCGTGGCCGTGATCACGCCCGCCCGCCCGCGGACCTGGGCGCGGGGCTCTCCATCGTCGCCGCGGGAACGACCCGCCGGACGGCGCTGCGGACGGCTGCCGGAGCCGGTGCCGTCGCACTCCTCGCGCCCGGGCGCCTGCTGGATCCGCCCGCGGCCGAGGCGATCACGACGCCGCTCGCGGCGTGCCAGTCGGCGAGCTTCCACCAAGTGAGGGGCGAATTTCAGAAGTGCGTCAAGAACCCCCTGGCGGACTTCAAGGACATCAACGAACTGCTCGCCGAAAAAGAAGAATTCCTGCACGCCCAGAAGAAGCCGGCGGCACGCAGGCGGCTGAAGAAGCTGATCGCCGAACTCAATCGCCGGCGGTCGCGCGCCCTGCAGGACCTGGAGTTCTGCAACGCGGCCTTCGTTCAGGATCGCGCCGAAGGAGAAGCCCAGTGTCAGTCGTCGAACGGGACCTCGGCAGAAAACGGCGGCAGTGGGTCGGGCGGAAAAGAAGGCTGCGAACCCGGCTTTCTGTTGTGCGAAGAATATTGCTGCAACACGGCCAACGCCTACTGCCAGGGCTGCAACGGGAAGATCATTTGCTGCCGCATCGAAGCCGACTGCTGTCCCAACGGCTGACGAGCGGCGAGGGCCAATGGCTCAGCGCCGCCGGCCCTCCCGCCCGGTGAAGCACGGGAGGCGGTTTCGAGGCAGCCTCGGAAGCTCCTGTCCGAATCGAGGAGGAGTACGGGCGAGGAGAATCTGGTGGGGTGACTTCGAGCGGTCAGTAGGCCAAAAGCAACGGTGCCACCGACTACGGAGAGGCGGCCGCTCTCCCGCGGAGCAGCAGTGCTCCGAGCTGTCACCGGTTTGGCGGAACGAGACCCCGTCGAAATATCTCTCCTCCCTGTACTCCGAGAGATCTCGCTGCTCTGAGCAACGACTCGACGGCCCCGCGGCAGAGAAATGGCGGCGGCAGCGGCTTGGTCAGGGCACGCTGTGCCACCCTCCGTGCCACCCTGTGCCACCCAAATAGCCGGTTACAGCCGGAATCAACCGGAATCGGGCCGCGCCCTCGGAAACCGCCAAAACCGCTCTAGCAAGCCACAAACCCCACGCCAGAGCGAAAGGCGCCTACCGGAATCGAACCGGTGTAAACGGCTTTGCAGGCCGCTGCGTAGCCACTCCGCCAAGGCGCCAGTCAGCGGCTGAAGCCTAGCGACGGTCAGGGCCTCTCGTGCGGAGGCCCGGGAGCCTCAGCCCTCGTAGCCCTCGACCGTGCCGGCGTCGCGGGTGCTGGCCTCGTCGGGGTCCTCGCCGTACTGGCGCAGGGCGCGGCGCTGGCGCAGGTAGTCCCAGGCCTGGTCGAGCTGGACTTTGAGATCCTCGAGGCGGGCGTGCTCGTCGGGGCTGAGGCTGGACTCGCCCTCGTGGCGGTGGAGAAGCTGCTCCTCCTCCTGGACGAGCTCGTCGATGCGGCTGAGTACCTGCTGGTCATCCATGGCGACGTAGATTACCCGCCGCTCCGCAGCGGCCGGTGCGGCTCGCGCTTCTCGGCCGTGGCGCTGGCCAGGATGGCGAGCTTCTGGGCGCTCGGGCTGCCGGCCTTGGCGAGGTGGATGACCAGCGTCTGGCAGCCGGTGTTCGGGGTCGGCAGCTTCTCGTAGCCCAGCTCCAGCGGGCCCACCTGGGGGTGGTCGATGTTGGTCGTGCCGCCGTGCTTGGGGCGGGCGTCGCGACGGGCCCAGAGCTGGCGGAAGCGCTCGCTGCGAACGGAGAGCTCGCCGACCAGCTTGGTCAGGCGAGGGTCGTCGACGTCGGGGCCGACCAGCGCCCGCAGTCCCGCCACGGTGCTCGCGGTGACCCGCTCCCAGTCCCCGTACATCTCGCGGACCCGGAGGTCGAGGAAGGCGGTGCGGACGCGGTTTTCCCCCACCGCGTGGAACCGGACCAGCGCCGTCGCCGGCGGGTTGGCGCGAGGACATCCATATCGCGGCCCAGGACCTATGCCGGCGTCTCGCTCCAGGACTCGACGAGCTGCTGGATGCCGGGGGGAACCCGCTCGGGCCGGAGGCTCCTTGCGACGTACGCGCCGGCGGGCTCCCCAGACGGCGCAGGTGGGCGCTGGCGTCGTCGTCGAGTTGCAGCGCCCGGGCCAGTGCGTCGAGGACCTGCTCGGAGGGGTGCTGGTCGCGCCCCTGCGCGAGCCGCACCTAGTAGTCGCTGCTGACGCCGGCCGACATCGCCACCTCCTCGCGGCGCAGGCCGGGCACGCGACGCCGCCCGAGGTCGGGCGAGCCGACGTCCTCGGGGCGCACCAACTCGCGCCTGGCGCGGAGGTACTCGCCGATCAGGTTGTCGTTCGGCATGCACTCACGATACGCCCGCCGCGGCGCCAACCCTGGCCCTCTCGCTACCAGAATCGACGGGTCTCTTGTGGGAAGGGCCGGTCGTCCCCCACGCTCGCTGCATGAACCAGAACTCCACCCCCACTCTCATCCATACCCCCTTCGGATTCGACTCGACCGCCGCCGAGGTAATCGAGGGCATCGACCTCGCGGCAAGCGGGCGATCGTCAACGGCCGCGCCTCCGGATCGGCGTCGAGACCGCCCGCGCCCTGGCCAGCTCCGGCGCCGAGGTCACGCTCGCCGTACGCGACACCGCGGCCGGCGAGCGGACCGCCGCCGATATCGCTGAGACGACCGGCAACAACGCCGAGCGCCTCTGGGAGCTCTCGCTCGAGCTGCTCGGCTGAGTCAGCGGGCGAGTGCCCGCAGGTGTTCGCGGAAGCCGTTCCCGAACCCGGTCGGAGAGCCGTCGTAGGCGGTGATCAGTGAGGGACCGCTGCGACAGGTCCAGCCGCCGTGCGTGTCCCAGGCCCAGCCGAGATAGGAGACGCCTTGGCGGTCGGCCCAGCGCATGTATGGGTCGATGTAGCGGTGGCGGCAGTCCCCCTCCCCCATCTCCCCGGTGACGACCGGGTGGCGGGCGGCGATCCGGGAGAGGTCGGCGCGGCAGGTCGTGAAGCAGGCGGCGAAGTTGTAGGTGTGGTTGGAGGCGACCTCGGCGTGGAGAGGATCGGGCGGCAGGTGGGCGAGCCAGCCGTCGAGGTTGCGGGCCCAGCCGACGCCGCCGATCAGAAGCGGCTGTTCGGCACCGGTCGAGCGCACCGCGGCGACCAGTTCCCTCATCCCCGCGACCCGGTAGGTGCCGACCCGCTGGTCGTGAATCGTGCAGCCCCACTCCCAGCAGTGCCAGCCGACATTGTGCGGCTCGTTGTAGAGGTCGAAGAGAACGCCGTGGTCGTCGCGGTAGGTCGCGGCGACGCTGCGCCAGAAGTCGGGTGCGTGATCGGCGTCGGGCATCGGGATAATCCCGGTCGCCTGGAAGCCGCCCGGGGCGGCAATGTGGAGGTCGAGGATCACGTAGAGGCCAGCGCGCTCCAGCCGGCTGACGTAGGAGCGGATCGTCGCCTGGTAGGCGGTCCCGCCGAGGTCCGGAGCGATCCCGTTGATCCCCAGCCAGCAGGTCTCGTTCAACGGCAGCCTGACCGCGTTGATGTGCCAGCTCTTCATCGCCCTGATCGAGGCGGCGTCGCTGGGCCCATCGAAGAAGCCGTAGCCCTGCTGGCAGGAGTACTCGGTGCCCGAGCGGTTGACGCCGAGCAGGCGGACGGTGTGGCCCCCGCCGTCGACTAGGTGGTTGTCGCGAACGCCGATCCAGGGGGTCGAGGTTTGTGCGGCGGCCGTAGCCGGAACGAGAAGCAGGAGCGCCGCCAAGAAGGCGGTCGCAAGACGCCGAACGCGGCGGGAGCTCAGACGGCCGCCTTCTCCGCCACCTGGGCCCGCGGCGCTCGGCGGAAGAAATGCATCGTCCCGTCCTCGAGCGGGCCGAAGCGCAGGGCCCACAAATCGAACGGGTAGCTCTGTTTCAGTTTCCACGGTTCCCTGGAGCCCTGTTTGGGCAGGCCCTCGAGCGCGCGCAGAACGTATCCGGAATTGAAGTCGAGCAGCGGCTCCTCCGTGACCGAGGGATCGGTGATCCGCGGGACGCAGACGTCGTAGCCGCCGGCGTCCATGTGGTTGAGCAGGCGGCAGATGTATTCGGCGACGAGGTCCGCCTTGAGGGTCCAGGAGGCGTTGGTGTAGCCGAGCGTGAAGGCGAAGTTGGGGAAGTCGCTCAGCATCATCCCCTTGTAGGTCATCGTCTTCGCCAGGTCCGGCTCCTCACCGTCGATCCGTACCCGCATGCCACCGAGGAAGAGGACGTTGAGCCCGGTCGCGGTGACGACGATGTCCGCCTCCAACTCGGCCCCCGACTCGAGCTTGATCCCACCCTCGGTGAAGGTCTCGATCCGGTCGGTGACGATCTCGGCGCTGCCGTCGGAGATCGCCCGGAAGAGGTCGGCATCGGGCACCAGGCAAAGCCGCTGGTCCCAGGGGTTGTAGCTGGGCTTGAAGTGGGTGTCGACGTCGTAGCCTGCGGGCAGGACCCGCAGCAGGCCGCGACGCAGCAGCTTCTTCATCAGCGCCGGGCGCTTGCGACTTAGCCGGTAGCTGAGGCCCTGCAGGAGGACGTTCTTCCAGCGCACGATCGGATAGGCGACCTGATCGGGAAGGAAGCGGCGCAGGAGGTTGGCGAGCTTGTCTTCGCCGGGCATAGAGACGACGTATGTGGGCGAGCGCTGCAGCAGCGTCACCTTCCCTGCCTCCTTCGCCAGCGCCGGCACCAGCGTCATCGCGGTGGCGCCGCTGCCGATCACGACGACGCGCTTGCCGGCGTAGTGGAGGTCCTCGGGCCAATGGTGGGGATGGATGACCTGGCCGGAGTAGCGCTCGATGCCCTCGAACTCCGGCGTGTAGCCCTGGTCGTAGCGGTAGTAACCGCTGCACGTGAAGAGGAAGTCGCAGGTCAGCGTCACGGTCCCGCCGGTGTTGGTCTGCTCGGCCTCGACTGTCCAGCGCGTCTCCTCGCTCGACCACTCGGCGCTGATGACGCGATGGTTGAGGCGGATCTTCGTGTCGATGCCGCCGTCGCTCGCGGTCTCGCGAACGTAGCGCAGGATCGAGGGCCCGTCGGCTATCGCCTTCGCCTCGGTCCAGGGCCGGAACCGGTACCCGAGCGTGTGCATGTCGGAGTCGGAGCGAATCCCGGGGTAGCGGAAGAGGTCCCAGGTGCCGCCGATGTCGGCCCGCGCCTCGAGGATCGCGTAGCTCTTGCCGGGACAGTGCTCCTGCGGGTGGTGGGCGGCGCCGATGCCCGAGAGGCCGGCACCGACGATCAGCACATCGAGATGTTCAGAGGACACCTTTCCGCTCCCTTGGTCAGGCTTCTGCTGGCTCCAGCACCCTGAAGGCTATTCCCGCCCTCTGCAGCCTTGCGAGAAGTGCGTCACCCATTGCCACCGCCGTGGTGACCTGGCCGGCGCTGGGCGGCAGTTCGTCGAAGGCGAGGCAGAGGCCGGACTCGGCCAACATCTTCGAGGTCTCGCCGTAACCCGGATCGCCTCCGGAGACCTCGGTCACAACCTGCTTCCCGCCTCCCTCGCCGACGAACCTGACCCGGAACCAGCTGCGCTCGCGCTCGGCCTCGTCGGGCCCCTCGCCCGGCGATTTGATCTTCAGCAGCAGCTTGCGGGTCGGCGGCAGCGGCGCCAGCAGGGCGAGGGCCCCGACCCCAGCCGAGATCGCGGCGATCGTGCTCAGGTTCCCGGCGACCATGTGGTGGCCGTAGGTGAAGTCCGGGCCGTAGCGATCGAGCGCGGCGGCGGAGCGGCGAACGATCGCGCCGTCGATCGTCGGCAGCGGCACGACCCAGCCACCGAGCTCCGCGTCGCGGCGGACGGCCGGCGAGGCCGAGTGGATCTCCCGGCCCTGAGCCCGAGGCTCGGAGCGGCGGCGCTCCCGAGCGGCGCCGATCGTCTGCCGGGCGCGGGCGAAGCCGTTAATGGCCGAAGCGTAGGTGCCCCCGGAGAAGCTGGCATTGGAGCGGACATAGCCGTTGACCTTCAGCGGCACCCCCTCCGGCAGCCGCTGGACGGTGAAGTAGGCGCCGAGGTCGTGCGGAATCGAGTCGAAGCCGCAGCAGTGGACGATTCGCGCCCCGGTCCGCTCGGCTTCGGCGTGGTTCTCGATCCACATCCGGTCGACGAACTCCGGCTCCCCGGTCAGGTCGACGTAATCGGTTCCCGCCGCGGCGCAGGCGGCGACCAGGGGGCCGCCGTAGAGCGCGTACGGCCCGACGGTCGTGACCACGACCTTCGCCGCCGCGGCGATCTTCGCCAGGGCGCCCGCGTCGCTCGCATCGGCCTCGAGCAGGTCGGGCGCCGGCACCGCCGACTGGATCTCGGCCAGCTGCGAGGCGACAGCCTCGAGCTTGCCCCGATTGCGACCAACGAGCGCCCAACGCAGACCCTCGGGCGCGTTCGCGGCCAGGTACCGGGCGGTGAGGCCGCCGGTGAATCCGGTGGCGCCGAACAGCGCCAGGTCGTATTGCCGCTCAGCCTCCACCGGGAGGCATTCTGACAACTCAGCGGCCAAACCCACTTCGAGGGGCGGCTGTTTGGTTTCAGATAGACGTCCACAACCCGGGAGCATTGCTTCACCTGCCTATTCTTTGAGTCGTGAACGAGGTGCCGCGGCTCGACGCCGAATCACCGCCAGAGCAAGGCTCCCGGTGGCGGTTGCGCGCCCTGCTCGTAGCGGTCGCGGTTGTGGTGATCGTCCTCGTCGGGTTCGGTGTCGCCGCCTTCGCGATGTCGGGGTCCAGCCTCGGCTCCGACCCCAGTGCGCTGGCCAGGGTCGAAACGCAGACCTTCGGCGGCACCGTGGAGCAGGTTCACGCCTCCGGCCCCGACGGAAAATCGATTCCGATCGCGGTTCGCGACGGGCGCCTGATCCCAAAGCAGAGGCTCTTCCCGGGCGAGGCGGTATCGGTCGACGTGGTCGTCAAGCGGCCGAGCCTGGTCGGCTGGCTGGTCGGCAGCGAAAAGCACGAACACGTGTCCTTGCGCGCCCCCGCGGCGCGAGTCCGCAGCCGCTGGCTCACCGTCAGCCCCAACACTCCGCCCCGGGTGATGTTCGACCGGCCGGTGCACTCGGTCATCTACGGAGCCCCGGGTCACCTGCGCCACCGCGTCTTCGCGCACCCGCGGACCTCGGTCAGCCTCGGCTCCCAGCAGGCTGCCGGCACCGTGATCGTCGCGGGGGTCCCCCGCTCCTGGGAGCGGCCGGGCAAGCCGCAGAGCGTGACCTGGTTCCCCGCCGGCGGCTCCCCCAGCGTCGCCGCCAGCCCGGCGCCGGGCTCTGACGTCTCGCCGGCGACGCCGCTGCGCCTCACCTTCTCCAAGCCGGTCCGCAAGGTGCTCGGCTCGGCCAAGCCGAAGCTCTCCCCCAGCGCCTCCGGCAGCTGGCACCAGGTCGACCGCCACACCCTGCTCTTCCGCCCCTCGGGCTACGGCGCCGGGCTCAGCACCACGGTCGAAGTCGAGTTGCCGAAGAAGGTCGACGTGATCGAGAAAGACGGCTCGATGCACGGCTCCCGCAGCATCGACTGGAACATCCCGCCGGGTTCGACGCTGAGGCTGCAGCAGCTTCTCGCCGCCGCCGGCTACCTGCCGGTCGTGTGGAAGCCCAAGGGCTCTCCCGTCGCCAAGACCCCGGCCGGGGAGCTGCACGCCGCGGTCGAACCGCCGACAGGGAGCTTCGGCTGGCGCTACTCGAACACGCCCGCCAGCCTGAAGGAAGCTTGGTCCCCCGGCGAAGAGAACGTCGTCACCGAAGGCGCGCTGATGGCCTTCGAGACCCAGCACGAAATGGAACCCGACGGCGAAGCCGGCGCCGAAGTCTGGGACGCCCTGTTGCAGGAGGCGATCGCCGGCAAGCGCAGCTCCGAACCCGGCTACAGCTACGTCTACGTCAGCGAGACCCTGCCCGAGAAGACGACGCTCTGGCACAACGGCCACACCGTCCTCACCGCGCCCGCCAACACCGGCATCCCCGGCGCCGAAACCGAACTCGGCACCTTCCCGGTCTTCGAGCACCTCGAAGAAACCACGATGAGCGGCGAAAACCCCGATGGCTCCCACTACGCGGACCCGGGGATCATGTGGGTCAGCTACTTCAATGGCGGCGACGCCCTCCACAGCTTCGACCGCGCCTCCTACGGCACCCCACAGAGTCTCGGCTGCGTCGAGATGCAGCTCGAAGACGCCGCCAAGATCTGGCCCTACACGCCGGTCGGGACGCTGGTCACGGTCGAATCGTAGTTCGCTTCAGCTCCGCCGCCTCAAGCAGAACCCTCAGCGCCCCGCCGCGCGTCTGAAGCCGACCCTCACCGATAATGCCCCCAACAACAAGGTGATCGGCCACAGAGTCTCGGTTGCCGCCCCCAAGGCGAGCGAGGTCCGCTCGCCAAGACCCCAGAACGCGAGTGGGACCACGCGGCTGCGCAGTCCCTTGTCTTCAGCTCGGACGATCTCGTCCGTTACAGCGTCCAACGGGAACCACTATGGCAGCTTCGGTTAAGAAACGGCTGAAGGGATTAGAAGATCCGGTCGGGACCTTGGCACGGTGGAACTTCGGCGCGGAGCCCTCAGCCGCCCGTGCGGACGACCACTGGGAATTCCTTGTGGAGCTTCAGGACGGCGCTCTGAGGGGCCTTGACGCAGTAGTTGGCGACGACCGAGCCCGTCTTGCCGAAGAAGAGACCTTCGCCGACAGAGGCGCAGCCTCCCTTTCCGGTCTCCGAGCATTTCCAGGTGAAACGCGGTTCGAGACCGGAGCCGAGCCCCTTGACGCCACCTTTTCCTTCGCAATCCAGAAAGGATACGGCTTCACCGCTGCATTCCTTGAAAGTCAGACTGCCGACAGTCTTGGACCCGGATCGCAGGCCGATCGTCGAACTCTGTTCCATCGCGTCCCCGGCACGCACCGAGCGGGCCTTAATGACGACTCCGGTCAGGTGCAATGACTTGCTGCCCGTATTCGACGCGCCAGCGCGAAGGGGCTACCGACGAGCGCCATCGAGAAGATAGGCGCCGCAACGACGACCAACGTGCACCGCAAGCTCTTGCTTATCAATCCTTCGTGTGCCTGGTCGCGCGACGACACGCTTCGCGGGCTGGGAAGAACGGGGGTCGGCGTTGGCCGCTCGAGCCACCGAAGGCGCTCAGCAGAGGCGCGCGAGCTCGCTTTCGTAGGTGCGCGCGAGCGGCTCGGGGTCGGGGATGAGGGCGGTGTCGGTCATGAAGCCGACTGTGA
>DATAIY010000462.1:0-5312 GCA_036262475.1 Solirubrobacterales bacterium | reverse complement strand
CGGCATCACGAAGATCTTGCCGTCCCCAACCTCGCCCGCGCGGGCGAGGTTGGGGACGGCAAGATCTTCGTGATGCCGGTGGAGGAGGCGATTGCCATCAGCACCGGTGAGGACGGAGCCCCGGTCCTCCAGCTGCACGAAGAGTCGGAGATCCCCTCCTGAAACACCCGCCAACGGGCCGATTTCCCACGACATACGTGGGTTTTCGGCCCGTCGGCAGCGGTTTGGTCCCCGCGGCGGGCTAGCCTCAGCGTTGTGGCCGACGAGCGAATATCGCTGAGTGAGGCGGCGCGGCGCTCGGGGGTTCCGGCCAGCACCCTCAAAC
This sequence comes from Solirubrobacterales bacterium, assembly GCA_036262475.1. Lineage (GTDB taxonomy): Bacteria > Actinomycetota > Thermoleophilia > Solirubrobacterales > 70-9 > VAYN01. Next base: position 4,987 of record DATAIY010000462.1, on the reverse strand, counting down.
GCTGGGCCGAGGAGAAGATCGTTCCCGTGCGGCGTGGCCGCTGGACCGCGACCGCCGCCGCCCAGGCGAGGGTCGTGGCGAGGATGCGCAAGCGCGGCTACTCGCTGGACGACCTGAGAAGCGCCGGGCGCGAGGGCCGTCTGGCCTTCGGCTTCACCGAGGAGCTGCTCCCAGGCAACGAGGGGAAGGTGTCGGTGGCGATGATCGCGCAGGAGACCGGGCTGGAACCGGAGTTGGTCGAGCGGATCCTCGTCATTCTCGGCACCCCGAAAGGCCAGCAGCGGAACCTCACCGCCGAAGACGCCGCGGCACTGCGCCACTGCGCCCGGGTGCTGGCGGCGGGCCTGCCGCTGGTTGCGTTCCTGCAGCTGGTTCGCGTCTACGTGCAGTCGATGCGGCGGATCGCCGACGCCGAGGTTCGCCTCTTCCACCTCTACGTCCACGAGCCGCTGATCCGCGACTCGGTGCCGGAGCTGGAGATGGCGGCGGAGATGGGGGACCTCGCCGCCAGCATCCTGCCGCTGGCCGCGCCGCTGACCGAGTACCTCCACAACCGCTACCTGCGCTTCTTCGTCGAGCAGGACGTGGTCGGCCACATGGAGTCCGAGGCGGGGGACACCGCGGAAATAGAGCTCGGCCAGGTGACGATCACGCTCTGCTTCATCGACCTCACCGGCTTCACCCGTTATACGGAGGAGGAGGGGGACGTGGAGGCGCTCGACGTGGTCGAGAACTTCGTCGCCACGGTCGAGTCGACGCTGCCGCGCGAGGCGACGATCGTGAAGACGATCGGGGACGAGGTGATGGTGGTTTCCCCCGACACCGCCTCGCTGACCGAGTTGGCGGTCGAATTCCTCGGCCGCTTCTCGCAGCGGCCGCAGCCGCGGGTCGGCATTCACAGCGGCGATGCCGTCTACCGCGACGGCGACTACTTCGGCAGCCAGGTCAACCTCGCCCACCGGGTCGTCAGCAGGGCCCTCGCCGGTGAGGTCTTGGTCACCGATCGGGTCGCCAAGGCGATCCAGGGACGGGACCGCCTCGGCTTCGAGCCGATCGGCCAGGTCACCCTGAAGGGCTTTCCGGTCCCGACCGAGCTGTTCGTGGTTCGCGCCGCCGGCTGAGCGGCCGCTCCTAGACTCATCCCGTGGCCGCCGACCGATTGCTCGAGCGAGTCGTCTCCGGGGGGCTGATCGCGCCCCCGGACCCGGTCGTGGCGATGCTCTCCGGGGGCCGGGACTCCGTCTGCATGCTCGACCTCGCGGTTCGCGCCCGCGCCGCTGAGGCGGTCAGCGCCCTGCACGTCAACTACGGCCTGCGCGACGACTCCGACGAAGATGAGCGCCACTGTGTCGGGCTCTGCGAGGCGCTCGGGGTGAAGCTGGAAATCGAGCGCCCACAGCGGCCCGAGGGCTCAGGCAACCTCCAGGCCTGGGCGCGGGACTGTCGCTACGCCGCCGCCGCCAGGCTGGCGGAACCGCTCTCGGCGACGATCGTCACCGGCCACACCGCCGACGACCAGGTCGAGACGATCCTCTACCGGCTCGCCTCCTCGCCGAGTCGCCGGGCCTTGCTCGGGATGCGCCCGCACGACGGCCGCCTGGCCCGTCCGCTGCTCGGCACGACGCGGGCCGAGACCACTGCCTATTGCGAGCAGCGCGGCCTCGCCTGGCGCGACGATCGCTCCAACGCCGAGCCCATCTACGCCCGCAACCGCATCCGCAGCGGCCTGCTGCCCGAGCTGGCAAAGGTCCACCCGGCGGCGTCGGCGAACGTGCTGCGCACGGCGGAGCTGCTGCGCGACGAGGCCGAGATCCTCGACGCCCTGGTCATGGCCGAGGTCGACGGCTCCGGTGGCACCGACCGCGGCACGATCGCGCTGGAGCGCCTCCGGGAACTGCACCCGGCGCTGCGACGTCTCGTCGTCCAGCAGCTCGCGGATTCCGCCGCCGGGCGTCCGGTTCCGGGCGCCGCCCGCCACGCCGAGAAGGTTGCCGGGCTGCGCCGGACCGGGGTCGCGATGCTCGATCTCGGCGGCGGTGTTCGCGCCGTGGTCGAGCGCGGCGTCCTGCGCGCCGAGCGCCCCTGAGGACGTCGATATCTAGACTGATCGCCGATGGCAGATCCCGCGATCGGCGAGACCCTCGTCGCCAAGGAGGACCTGCAGCGCCGCGTCGCGGAGCTGGGGCGCGAAGTCAGCCGCGACTATGCCGGTCGCGAGTTGGTCATGGTCGGGGTGCTGAAGGGCGCGGTCCTGTTCCTGGCCGACCTGATGCGCAGCATCGACGTCCCCTGCGAGATCGACTTCATGGCGGTCTCCAGCTACGGGTCGCAGACCGATTCCTCCGGCGTGGTTCGCATCCTCAAGGACCTCGACGCCTCGATCGAGGGCCGCCACGTGCTGATCGTCGAGGACATAATCGACTCCGGCCTCACGCTCCACTACCTGATGCGGAACCTGCGGGCGCGCAATCCCGCCTCGCTCGAGGTCTGCGCCCTGCTGACCAAGCCCGAGCGCCTGCGGGTAGACCTCTCGCCGCGCTACGTCGGCTTCGAGATCCCGAATCGGTTCGCGATCGGCTACGGACTCGACCATGCGCAGCGCCATCGCAATCTCAATTACGTCGCCGCGCTCGCCGACTAGAACAGAAAACCGCCCTGGTACGCTGGTTTATTCCCTTGAGGCGTTTCTTCAAAAGTGCGGCATTTCCGATCTTGCTGGTGGTCATCTTGGCCTTCATCGCCCAGCGGGTTATCAGCAGCCCAAGCAGCACGGAAGCGCCGCCGTACAACGAACTGGTCAAGCCCAAAACCGGGCTGATCGCTCAGCACAAGATCGAAGAAGTCTCGATCAACACCAAGGACAACTCGCTGGACGTCAAGAAGACGAACGGCGAAAGCTTCTCCACCGGCTACCCGTCGAACACCGAGCAGAGCCTGCTCAACACCCTCAACGAAGCCGAAGTGAAGACGACGGTGCACGGCACCGGCGGCTCGAGCATCCTCTCGCTGCTCACCTACATCCTTCCCTTCGTCCTCTTCTTCGGCTTCTGGATCTTCCTGATGAACCAGATGCAGGGCGGCGGCTCGCGGGTGATGAACTTTGGCAAATCGAAAGCCAAGCGGATGTCGGTGGATGCCCCGAAAATCACCTTCCGCGATGTGGCCGGGGTCGACGAGGCGGTCCAGGAGCTCGAGGAGATCAAGGAATTCCTCGAGAACCCGAAGAAGTTCCAGGCGCTCGGCGCCCGCATCCCGAAGGGCGTCCTGCTCTACGGACCCCCCGGCACCGGTAAGACGCTGCTGGCCCGCGCCGTCGCCGGCGAGGCCGGAGTCCCGTTCTTCTCGATCTCCGGCTCGGACTTCGTCGAGATGTTCGTCGGCGTCGGCGCCAGCCGCGTCCGCGACCTCTTCGAGCAAGCCAAACAGAACTCCCCCTGCATCATCTTCATGGACGAGATCGACGCCGTCGGCCGCCACCGCGGCGCCGGCATGGGCGGCGGTCATGACGAGCGCGAGCAGACCCTGAACCAGCTGCTGGTCGAGATGGACGGCTTCGAGATGAAGGACAACATCATCCTCATCGCCGCCACCAACCGGCCCGACATCCTCGACCCGGCGCTGCTGCGGCCCGGCCGCTTCGACCGCCAGGTCGTCGTCGATCGCCCCGATCGCAAGGGCCGCAAACACATCCTCGAGGTGCACACCCGCGGCAAGCCGCTGGCGCGGGCGATCGACCTCGACACCCTCGCTGGGCAGACCCCCGGCTTCACCGGAGCCGATCTCGCCAACCTGATCAACGAGGCGGCGCTGCTGACCGCTCGCACCGGCAGCCGCGAGATCTCGATGAAGGAGCTCGAGGAGGGGATCATGCGCGTGATTGCCGGGCCCGAGAAGAAAACCCGCGTGATGAGCGAGAAGGAGCGGCTGATCACGGCCTACCACGAGGTCGGGCACGCGATCGTCGGACAGCTGCTGGAGAACACCGACCCGGTTCACAAGATTTCGATCATCAGCCGCGGCCAGGCCCTGGGCTACACGATCAGCCTGCCGACCGAGGACAAGTTCCTCACGACCCGCGCCGAGCTCACCGACACGATGGCGATGACCCTGGGCGGCCGCGCCGCCGAGGAGATCGTCTTCGGCGAGATCACGACCGGCGCCTCCAACGACCTCGAGAAGGTGACCGAGACCGCAAAGCAGATGGTGATGCGGTTCGGGATGTCCGAGCGCCTCGGCCCGCGCGTCTTTGGCCACGATCGCGGCCAGCCATTCCTCGGCCGCGAATTCAGCACCGAACCGGACTACTCCGACGAGATCGCCCGCGAGATCGACGACGAGATCCGCCGCATCGTCGAGAGCGCGCACCAGACCGCGAAGGGCCTGCTCAACGAGCGCCGCGACGACCTGGAGCACATCTCCAAACTGCTGCTGGAGCGGGAGACCATCGACGCCGTCCAGTTCCAGGCGCTGCTCGCCGGCAAGCCCGGCGACGAGGTCTTCACCGACGAGGAGGAGCCGACGAAGCCGGTTGAGCCCGAGCCGGAAGCGAAACGGCCGCAGCGCGAGGGGGCACGGCCGTCGCCGCGTCCACGACCCGGCTTTGCTGGCGGGGACGCGAGTTAAGTAGCTCGGGCCTCCCGGGTCCGCGGGTGTCGCGGGGGAGGCGCCTGCGGGCGAGGTGTTCGTTCTCGGCATCTCCCCCCACGCCAGCCGCGGGAGGGATGCCTGGATACTTCGGTCATGACTCGTCCGAAGTTGATGGGGGTGGTGAACGTGACGCCGGATTCGTTTTCGGATGGGGGGTTGTACCTCGATCCAGAGAAGGCAATCGGGCACGGGGTGGACCTTGCACGGGCGGGGGCGGCGATCTTGGATGTGGGGGGCGAATCGACGCGGCCGGGCTCCGAGGAGGTTGCGGCGGAGGAGGAGCTGAGGCGGGTGCTGCCCGTGATCGAAGGGCTGGCCGGCGGTGGGGCGACGATCTCAG
>DATAIY010000461.1:0-7821 GCA_036262475.1 Solirubrobacterales bacterium | reverse complement strand
GTCGCTGAGCGGTCCGGGAAACCACCTCGTGCACCGCCGCGACGACGGTTCGATCGCCGCCTTCGCGGTCCAGCGTGGCTGGACGCGGATCGGCCGCAGCAGCGCCGCCGACCTGCGACTCGACGACCCCACCGTCTCCCGCCGTCACGCACTGATCGTCGCCGAGCCGGGCAAGGACCTGAGAGTTCTCGACGACCGCAGCCTCAACGGGGTCCTCGTCAACGGCAAGACGGTCGAGTGGGGGCCACTGCGGGACGGGGACGAGCTTGCGGTCGGCCGCTACAGGCTCTACCTGCTGAAGTCCTAGACGAAGAAGTCCGGCCACCCCCGTCCCTAGGATGGATCCGGTGAATGCCGCTCCGAATCCAGTCGACCCGCCGCTGCCCCATGGGGTCCCGGCGATCTCCGCCTCGGCCGACCGTGCCCGCGCCCAGCTGCACGAGGAGATCGAGCGGGTCCGACTCGGCGTCGAAGAGATGCTGGCCGAGCAGGGCGAGCCGGTCGACGCCGAAATCCAGCGCGAACTCGACAACCTCCGCGAGGACACCCGGCTCTACGTCAAGAAGCGGCTCCGCAAAAGCGAGAAGCGCCTCGAGCGCTCGGTCCGCAAGATCGACGAGCGCACCCACAAGCTCGAGCAGCGGATCGACCAGGTCGAGGCCGACCGCCAGGCAGCCGAGTACCGGATCCACAGCGATACCGAGAGGATGCTCGACGGGTTGCTGCAGGAGGTCCGGGCGATTGCGGATCTGCTCGGTAAGTCGTAAGGGCGGAGCGGGTGGGCACGGCTCCCCACCCTACTCCGTCGAAATACTCGGATCAGCTTGGACCTTGTGTGGCACGACCATCAGGAAGTTGCTGGTCGCGTCGGCCGCCAGGTTGAGGACTCGTTCCGCCTCGTCGTCCTGGCCGGTCGCCCGCAATTCGGTAGCGTAGTGGCTGATCAGGTCGTCGATGTCGATCAGGCCCTCGGCGTCGAGGTCCTTGAGCTCGACTTTGGCGCCCTCGCCGAGGCGGCGGGTGATCGCGTCGCGATCGATGCCGAAGGCGTTGTGGCGGACGTAGACGCGGCCTCCGGTCATCCCGGCGCAGGCCCAGGGACCGAGGTCGCCGAGGACGATGGCGCGGCCGGAGGTCATGTACTCGAAGGCAAAGCCCTTGGCGTTGGCGCGGTCGACGATGCAGCCGCGGGGGTCGTCGAGGTCGTGTTCGGGCTCGCCGGCGAGGACCACGTCGGCGCCTGAGAGGCGGATGCAGAAGCGCGAGTCGGCTGAGCCCTGGACGTAGAGGCGGCCGCGCTGGGCGCCGTAAGCGAAGGACTTGCCGACCGAGCCATTGAGCCGCTGGCCCTTGACGCCCTTGCCCTTGAGGATCGCGATCGAGCCGCCGAGCATTGCCTTGCCGACGCCGTCCTGGGCGCCGCCCTCGACCCGGATCGAGACACCGTAGGCGTTGAAGGCGCCGAGGCCCTGACCGGCGACGGAGCCGCCATTGAACTCGAGGCTGGCCAGCACCTCGTCGCTCGACTCGGGCCCGTCTCCGAACACGCGAGAGCGCGCGATCGCCCCCGCCAGCTCGGTCCCGAGCACGCGGTCGTTGGCGTCGGTTGCGCGCGGGAACTCGCTGCGGACAGTGTGGCCCGAACAGACTTCCGCCGCCAGGGCGCCGATCTGGGTCGAGGCCTGCTTCTCCTTCATCCGGATCGGCCGGGCGACGACGAGACCGGCTTCGGCCCTCGCCTCGACCATCTCCGCGGCGACCGGGAGATCGAGCGGCTCGAGGTCGAGGAACTCATCCAGCGGTGTGATCAGCGGCGCTAGGTCAATTTTGTCCTTGAACGCGACCTGCTCCAGCAGGTCGTAACGGCCGACCAGGTCCTGGGCGCGGTCGTAGCCGAGCGAGGCGACGACCCGCTTGACCTCCTCGCCCATCGCGGTGAAGAAACGGGCGCAGCTCTCAGCGGCGAGGTCGACCTCCTGCGGCGTGAACTTCTTCAGGCCGTGCTCCTGGGCCTGCTCGACAGTCTCGATCTGCGTGGCGATGCCGACGTGGCAAGTGTCAAGCTGGCAGCCACGGCAGATCGTGCAGCCGAGGCTGACCATCGCCAGGGTGCCAAAACCGATTCGGTTGGCGCCGAGGCAATGCATTTTGACTATGTCGTGGCCGGTGCGGTAGCCGCCGTCGGCCCAGATCTCGACCCGGTTGCGCAGGCCGGCCTCCATCAGGGCGCGGTGGACGGCGCGGGTGCCGATGTCGGAGGGCAGACCGACGTGGCGCAGGGCATGCTGGCGGGCAGCGCCGGTGCCGCCCTCAAAGCCCGAGAGGGTGATGATGTCGGCGCCGGCCTTGGCGATCCCGAGCCCGATCGTGCCGATGTTCGGCACCACCGGGACCTTGACCGAGACCCGCACGTCGGGGTTGACCGTCTTCAGCTCGTCGATCAGCTCTGCCAGGTCCTCGATCGAGTAGAGGTCGTGGTTGTTGGAGGGCGAGATCAGGTCGGTGCCGGGCGCCGCGTTACGGGCGGCGGCGACCTTGACCGAGACCTTCTTGCCGGGCAGGTGGCCACCCTCGCCCGGCTTGGCGCCCTGGCCGATCTTGATCTCGGCCAGGTAGGAGCAGTTGAGCATCTCGGCCGAGACGCCGAAGCGGCCCGAGGCGACCTGCTGGCCACGCCACTTGCGGTAGTGGCCGTACATGTCGCGGATCTCCCCGCCCTCGCCGTTGACGCAGAGGATGTTGGTCGCCTTCGCCGCCTCCGCGTAAGCACGGAAGGCGGGCTCCGACTGCGAGCCGAAGCTCATCGAGGAGATCACGATCGGGTAGTCGTGGTGGCCGATGCCGGCGTCGACTCCCGCCGGGTCGATCGGGTCGCGATCGCCCTTGAGGGCCATGATGTGGCGCATCGAGATCGGGCTCTGCTTCTCGAGGTCGCGAACTTTCTCCGAGTAGTCCTCGTACGACCCGGTGCCGTTGGCGGTGGCAATCGCCGCCTTGTAGACCTTCGGGTAGAAGCGGAACGTCTTCGCCGGTTTGGCGCTCTCGTCGTCACCGCTCAGCGCCCGAGCGCGGGCGTTGGTGTCCTCGTCGAGATCGGCGAAGCCGGTTCCCCCCTGCGCCGAGGAGGCGAAGGCTTCGGTATGGAAGATCTCGGCCAGCTCCGGCTTGACCCCGATCGAGGAGAACTGGCGGGCGTAGCCGCGGACCTCGTGGATGCCGATCGTCGAGATCACTTTCTCGATGCCCTTGGTCAGGGCGGCGCAGAGATTGGCGACATCGGTCTGGTAGTCCTCGACGCAGACGACCTCGACCATCGTGTAGGGGCAGACGCCGTTGGCCCCGAGGCCGAGGGCGAGCATCACGTCGTGGACGTTGCGGAGCGCCGCCGAGCGCAGGACGATCCCGCAGCGGCGGCGCAGGTTCCCTTCGCCGCGCTCGACCCGGAACTGCTTCAGCGCCTGATCGACCGCCGAGGTCGCCAGGTGGGGGTCGAGGTAGCGGCGCTCGGCGTCGTAGACGGTGCGGTCGGTGAGGATCAAGAGCTCGGCGCCGTTGCGGACCTTCTTCACCGCTTCCTGCTTGATCCGCTCGATCGCTCCGGGGGTTGTCTCGGACTCAAGCAGGGAGATGTCGACGGCGGCGGCGCGGCCGCGGAACTCCTCCCAGAGGTCCTCGAGCAGGTAGGTGCGGTGCTCGCGAGCGATCCGGCGATAGGTCCTGTCGGAGAGCGGCGCCAGGCCGTGGTGGCCACCGAGGATCACCGGGAACGAGGTTTCCACCGTGCCCGTGTCCTCGCCGGCGGCGTCCAGCGACGGGCGGCGACCGAACAGCGCCCGGGTCGAGAAGTGCTCGACCTCGCGCTCGCGGTCGATCGCCGGGTTGGTGACGACGGCGACCGTCTCCTTGAAGTAGTCGGCGAGGTTCTGGCGCTCGGGCGAGAGCGCGGCCAGCGGCCCATCGTAGCCGAGCGAGCCGATCGGCTCGGCCCCGTTGGAGGCCATCTGCTGAACCAGTTTGACGTCGTCGCGCTGCCAGCCGAAGCCGGCGAGGATGCGGTCGGCGACCTTGACCGGCTCCTCGGGGCCGGCGTCGGAGTAGCCGGGCACGTCATCGCCCTCGAGCGGGCCGCCGGTCTCCAGGGCGCGGTCGTACCCGGCCGCGGCCTCGACCCCGTTGCGGGCGAGCCAGCTGTCGCGGACGATCCTCAGCATCTCGTCGTGGGGATGCAGGGTCGAGCGCTTGCGCGCGCGATCGATCCTCACCAGCGCCTTCTCGCCGGGGGCGAGCGGCTTCGGCTCGGAGACCATCGAGTGGACCGAGACGACGCCCGGCTCGGAGCTGAAGACGTAGTCGTGCTCGGTCTCAATCTGCCAGAGCGGCCGCAGACCGAGGGCGTCAGCGGAGAACACGCACTCGTCGGCGTGGCGGGCGATCAGCGCCACCGGGCCCTGCGCGAACGGGCCCATCGCCTGGTGCAGATACATGTAGAAGGGGTGCAGGTCCTCGGGAAGGGAGCGGATCTCCTCGACGATCGGCGGCACGATCATCTCCATCGCCTCGGCGAGGCTGAGGCCCTCGCGGCTGACCAGGGTGTCGATCGTGCGATTGAGGTCCTGGGAGTCAGAGGAGTCCGACTGGATCGGCACGGCCAGCATCCGCGCCTCCTGGCGCAGCTGCTCGATCGTGTTGATCTCGCCGTTGTGGCCGAGCGCGGAGAACGGCTGGACCCGCTTGAAGGATGGCCAGGTGTTGGTCGAGTAGCGGTTGTGACCGAAGCAGCCGATCGTCTCGAAGCGCTCGTCGTGAAGGTCGGGGTAGTACTCGCCGAGCACGTTTGGCGCACCCATCACCTTGTACACGCAGGTGGTTGCCGAGAAGGAGGGGACGTGAACGTCGAGCCGCTGCTCGAGCTCGATCAGCAGCTCGAAGAGGATCGGGTCGCGGCGCCCGGCGTCGGGGACGAGGCCGGCGATCTGCCAGAAGATCGGCTCCTCCTCCCGCGCGGTGGGGCCGAGGGCGGGCGAGTTGACGACGCCGATCCGCTCGGCGAGGACGCGGAAGCCGCCCTGGTTGAGCAGCTCGCGGGCGTCGTGCTGGATCTTGTCGCGGTCCTGGGAGCGTTCGATGAAGATGTGGGCGACGGCGAAGGCGTCGTCGAGGGTCAGCGAGGGGTCATGGCCGCCGGAGCGGACCTCCTCGGCCCAGATCTTCCGCGGCAGGTCGAGCATCACCCCGCAGCCATCCCCCTCGCCGTCGACGTTGCCGGCGCGGTGGAGCATCTTCTGCAGCGCCGGGATCGCCAGTTCGATCGGCTCGTGGCTCGGCGTCGCGTCCTTGCGGACCGAGGCGTAGATCGCACAGGCGTCCTTGTCCTCGACGCTCGGCGGAGAGACCAGAGGCTTGTAGGGACGCTCCGGTGAGTAGCGCTCGACGGCTGCGCCGGTACTTGACTGGGACTTCGGCATGTGACCTCCCGGTTTCCACGCCTTCTTCGAGCGGGCGCGCGACGGGTTGACGGGTCGGGGAATTATAGGTGGAGTTGGCTTCGCTTTCCTGAGTTCGCATTTGGTGGCGCTTTGCGGGGAAAAGGCGAGCTCGGAGGGGCTCAGGCCCAGGACAGCGGCTTGTAGCCGTCCGTCGGCGTGACCCCAATCAGCATCGCGGTGACGCCGGCGTCGGAGCGATTGAGGATCGTGCGGCTGGCCGGCGGCTCGATCGAGGCGAAGGTCCCGGCGGGTGCCGGGTGGTCCTCGCCCTCGATCCGCAGCGTCGCCTCGCCTTCGAGGATCACGTAGAGCTCGACCTGCCCGCTTTCGGACTCGTCGTGCTCGGGGATCTGACCGCCGGGGGCGATCTCGACCAGGTTGAAGCCGAAGGCGGAGGTTCCGAGAGCCTTGCGGGCGAGCTTCCAGGTGGTGTCGCCGGAGCCCTCCATCGCCTCGAACTCGTCGCGATGCTTGATCGTGTAGCCAGCGGTCATGGGTCGTGCGACCATACCTCGACCCAGCCCCGATTGGAAGGAGAGATCGTGAGCGCCGATCCGAAGGACTCCGAGGCCGCGCTGCGGGCGGCGATCGACCGCTACAACGACGCCTGGAACTCGCATGACCTCGACGCGATCATGGCGATGCACGCCCCCGAGATGGTCTTCGACAACCACACCGCCGGCGAGTCGGCGACCGGCGAGGAGGTGCGGGCCCACATCGGCTCGATCTTCGAGACCTGGCCCGACATCGAGTTCACGACCCGACGCCTCTACGTCCGCGAGGGGCTGGTGGTGCAGGAATGGACCGCCGCCGCGACCCACGCGAAGATGATGCGGCGCGGCGACCTCACCGCCGAGCCGACCGGCCGCCGGATCGAGTGGGACGGGATCGACTCGATCCCCTTCGAGAACGGCCTGGTCAAGCGCAAGGACGTCTACTCAGACAGCGTCTCGATCCTGCGCCAGGTCGGCCTCCTCGGCTGACCTCGGTCGCCGCTCAGCGGCTCCAGGCCGGTTCGAAGGCGTTCTTCACCAGCACCTTGGCCTTGCCGCCCGAGTAGGGAACCGTGACGACGTCGTGGTTGGGCCCCGGTTCGAAACCGCCGGTGAAGCCGAGCACCCTTTTGCCGTCGCTCGAGAGCGCGGTGCCGACGAAACCCTGCTCCCCCGCCTTGTCGACCGGCTGCTGGGCGCCGGTCTTGGGGTTGACCTTGACCGCGTAGCTGGTGTCCTGACCCTCGAACTCGGCCAGCAGGCGGTTGCCGTCGGCCGACCACTGGGTCGGGAACAGCCCCTGCAGCAGCGGATCGACCGAGGTATGGGTGAGGCGCTTGACCTGCTTGCCCAGCGGATTCATCAGGTAGAGCTCGTTCTTGGGGCCGTACTTGCGCTTCTTGGCGTCGAGCCCCTTGATGAAGACGATCTTGTCGTTCGGTCCCCAGAGGGGATCCTGAGCGTTGTGATCGTGGGTGATCGCGACCGGTTTGCCGCCGGTGGTGGTGACCCGGTACACGTCGCTCTTGGGCGGATACTTTTCGCTCCCGGCCTTGGAGTAGACGAGTTCGTCGCCTTCCGGCGAGAAGCTGAAGCCGCTGAAGTAGCCGCTGGCGATCTTCCGCTGGGCGCCGCTGGCGACATCGATCAGGACCAGCTTGCGCTTGCCGAGTTCGCCCCCGCGCAAAGCCGCGATCGTCGTCGAGTCGGGCGAGAAGGCGAGGTAGAAGGTTTCCTGCCAGCCGGACATCAGGGTCCGCCCGGCGCCGCCACTGGCCGGCGCGATCTTCATTTCCTGGGCGTGGCCGGGACCTTCGTGGAGGTAGACGACCGAGAGCCCGTCGGGCGAGACCCGGGGGCTGCGGCCGGAGGCGACCTTGTGGGCGCCGGAGCCGTTGTCGTTCGCCACGTAGACGGAGGGGTTGAGCGGGGCGCGCACGTAGGCGAGCGTCGCCTGAGCGGCGGCGGGAAGCGCGAGCAGCGCGGCTGCGGCCACGAGCGCCGCGATCAGTTTCGACTTCAGCATGTTTGGCATCGGCACGATCGTATCCGCGCCGCCGGAGGAGCGGACCAATGGACCAGCCGCCGGGTGGCGCTTCCTAGCCCGGACCGACGATCGCGGCGGCGACGAGGCCGCCGCTTACGGTGAGGAACGAGACCACTGACAGGGCCCGGTACCAGAGCCGCTTGTCGACGTCGGGGTCGAAGGCCGCCGGAACGAAGAGGAGCGGGTTGACCGCGGTGCCGAAGACTAGGGCGAGGGCGATCTCCGTCGGCAGATCCGGCACCGCCAGTCCGACCGCGATCAGGATCAGCCCCATCATCACGTAGTCGAGATGGAC
>DATAIY010000460.1:0-6218 GCA_036262475.1 Solirubrobacterales bacterium | reverse complement strand
AGCTGCTCCGGGGTCCGGGCCACCGCCCGCTCGCCGTCCTCGATCGCCCGCTCCAGGACCTCGGCCAGGATCGCGTCCTGCTGCTCTTCGCCGACGTCGCGGCCGAGCCGCTGTTTGTCGGCTTCGAGGTGGGCCAGCTGGCGGGCGAGGGAGTGGGCCATCTCGCGGAAGACGGTCAGCATCGTCCCCTCGGCGGGCTCGCGCACCGACTCGTAGGCGGCGTCGGCGGCGCTGGCGAAGGCAGCGGCGACGAGAACCGGGTCGACGAGCTCGCCGGGGCGGCTGGCCAGCTCCTCGGCGGCGCCGCGAACGATCTGGCTGAGGATCACGCCGGAATTGCCGCGGGCGCCCATCAGCGCCGCCCGCGCCAGCGCCTGCACCAGCTGGGTGCGGCCGACCTCGTCGACCTCGAGCCCGTTGAGGCGATCGAGCTCCTCCATCACGGCGCGCAGGGTCATCGCCATGTTGTCGCCGGTGTCGCCGTCGGCAACCGGGAAGACATTGAGGTCGTTGACCTCCTGGCGTCGCGCCTCCAGTGAGGCGTAGGCAGAACTGATGACCCGGCGGAACCGAGCAATCGACTGTTCGGACATCAGCAGGGCAATCTAACCGCCTGTCGAGACGGTTGGATGCAGAGCTCGGAGGCCGTTGCTAGCGTGGCGCCCGAATGCGAGGCTTTGCCACCTGGTGCACCGGGCACCGCAAGACCGTGATCATCGGCTGGATCGTGGCCCTGATCGGGGTCGGGATGATCGCCAGTTCGGTCGGCGCCAACTACACCGAAGAATTCAAGCTTCCCGCCTCCGACTCCCAGGAAGCGTTCGACCTGCTCGAAACGAAGTTCCCGGCCCAGTCGGGGGACACGGCGCAGATTGTCTTCAAGGCTCCGGCGGGGGTCGAATCCCCCGCGGTCAAACAGAAGATGGAGGGCGTATTCGCCGAAGTCGCCAGGTTCCCCCACGTCAGCGAAGTCGCCAGTCCCTACAAGAGCGGCGGCGCGGCCGCGATCAGCAAGGACGGCACGATCGCCTACGCGACGATCCAGTTCGACGTACCGAACAACAAGCTCAACAAAGACAAGACCAAGAAGATCATCTCGGTCTCCCAGGCGGCCGCCGGCGACGGCCTCCAGGTCGAGCTTGGCGGCCAGCCAATCGAGGAAGCGCGCCAGGAAGAAGGCGGCGACTCCTCGTTCGGGATCGGGCTGCTGGCCGCGGTGATCATTCTGCTGTTGACCTTCGGTTCCGTGGTCGCGATGGGGCTGCCGTTGGTGACTGCCCTGTTTGCCCTCGGCGTCGGCCTCAGCCTGGTGACGCTCGGCACCCACGTCTTCGACACGGCCAACTTCGCGCCGCAGCTGGCGGCGATGATCGGCCTCGGCGTCGGCATCGACTACGCCCTCTTCATCCTCACCCGCTTCCGCAACGGGCTCGACGAAGGGCTCGAATCGCGAGACGCCGCGATCGCCGCGGTCGACACCGCCGGGCGGGCCGTGCTCTTCGCCGGGATCACGGTGATCATCTCGCTGATGGGGATGCTGCTGCTCGGCATCAACTTCCTCTACGGGGTGGCGATGGCGGCGGCGCTGGCGGTGCTTTTCACGATGATCGCGGCGCTGACGCTGCTGCCGGCCCTGCTGACGATCGCCGGGAAGCGGGTGGATCGCCTTCGCATCCCCGGCCTCGGCAGCCGCTCGACCAGCCTCGACGAAGGCAGCCGCTGGTTTGGCTGGAGCCGGATCATCCAGCGGCGGCCAGTGCTCTCGGCGGTGCTCTCGGGAGCGCTGCTGCTGGCGCTCTGCATCCCCACCCTCTCGCTGCGGCTCGGCTCCAACGACGCCGGTACCGACCCCGCGGGCACGACGACGCGCGAAGCCTACGACCTGCTTGCCGAAGGGTTCGGACCTGGCTTCTCGGGACCCTTCTCGATCGTCGCGGCGCTGCCGAGCAAGGGCGACGATGAAGGCCTGGTGGCGCTCAGCAAGTCGCTCGAAAATGAAAAGGGCGTCGCCAGAGTGACCTCGGTGACGCTCAACCATGCGGAAAACACCGGCGTCTTCCAGCTCTACCCGACGACCTCGCCGCAGAGCGAGGAAACGACCGCGCTGCTCAACCACATCCGCAAGGACGTGATCCCGCCGATCGAGGCGAAGACCGGCACCCAGCTCCACGTCGGCGGCATCACCGCGATCTTCGAGGACTTCGGCGACGCGATCTCCGAAAAGCTGCCGCTCTTCATCGGCGTCGTCGTCCTGCTCTCGGCGCTGCTGCTGATGATCGTCTTCCGCTCGCTGCTGGTGCCGTTGAAGGCGATGGCGATGAACCTGCTCAGTATCGGCGCCGCGTTCGGGCTGATTGTCGCCGTCTTCCAGTGGGGTTGGGGCGCCAGCATCATCGGCATCGACAACACCGGCCCGATCATCTCCTTCTTCCCGGTCTTCCTCTTCTCGATCGTCTTCGGGCTCTCGATGGACTACGAGGTCTTCCTGATGTCGCGGATCCACGAGGAGTGGGAGCATCGCCAGGACGCTTCCCTCGCGGTCACCCGCGGCCTGGCGCTGACCGGCCGCGTGATCACGGCGGCGGCGGCGATCATGGTCACCGTCTTCGCCTCTTTCATGATCGGCGAAGACCGGATCATCAAACTCTTCGGCCTCGGCCTCGCCTCCGCTGTTCTGATCGACGCGGTGATCATCCGCTCGGTCCTCGTGCCGGCGATCATGCAGCTCTTCGGCCGGCGCGCCTGGTACTTCCCCGACTGGCTCAGCCGCATCCTCCCCCGCCTCGCGGTGGAGCCGCCGGAGAAACCGGTTGTCGTCGAGTCCGACTGACCTCACTGAGGTCGCCTGAC
This sequence comes from Solirubrobacterales bacterium, assembly GCA_036262475.1. GTDB lineage: Bacteria > Actinomycetota > Thermoleophilia > Solirubrobacterales > 70-9 > VAYN01. The sequence goes on along the minus strand of DATAIY010000460.1, from coordinate 3,368 downwards.
CAGGCCAAGAGGTGAACGGCGAAAAGAGCTAGGCGCCCCATGGCGCCGCGTCAGGTGGCCTCAGGCGGCCTTGGTGACCTTGTTGGACTTCAGGCAGCGCGTGCAGACGTACGCGCGCAGCGGGCGGCCGTTCTCCTGGATCCGCACCTTCTGCAGGTTCGGATCGAAGCGCCGCTTGGTCGCGACCATCGAGTGGCTTCTGGACTGGCCGAACGCCGGTCCCTTGCCGCAGCTGTGGCATACCTTGGCCATCGGGATCGTGGATGGTAGCCAGTCAGGAGAGTTGGCGCTTCAGCAACGCCATCCGTGCCACCGTCAGGGCCGAGTTTCGACCCTGGTCGCGCTTGTCGCCACCGGCTCTGGCGAGGGCCTGATCCATGTTGTCGCAGGTGATCACGCCGAAGGCGCAGGGCACGCCGGTCTCGAGCTGAACCTCCTGGATCCCGCGGGCCGCCTCGGCGCAGACGAAGTCGAAATGGTCGGTCTCGCCGCGGATGACGACGCCGAGGCAGGCGACGCCGGCGAAGTCAGCGGTCTCGGCGTGCAGCCTGGCGGCGAAGGGAAGCTCGTAGGCACCCGGAACCGAGGCCTGGCTGATCGAGGAGGACGGGACGCCGGCGATCTCGAAGCCCGCGTTGGCGCCGTCGAGCAGCCGCTGGGCGAGGTCCTCGTAGTAGCGCCCGACGCAGACCGCGAAGCGAAGCGGCGCCAGCTGCGATTTCTCCTCCTCGCTGAACCGCTCGAGAAACTCTCCCTCGGCGTCAGCCATCCTCAGCCTTCGCGTCGCGCTCCTCCTCATCGTGGAGCATCTCTTCGTCGAGCGCCAGCCCCTGGTGGTGCAGCGAGTGCCCGAGCTTGTCGCGCTTGGCGCGCAGGTAGGACTCGTTATGGGTGTTGGGGCTCGACTCGATCGGCACCTGCTCGGAGACCGAGAGGCCGTAGCCCTCGAGACCGACGATCTTCTTCGGGTTGTTGGTGAGGAGGCGAATGCTGGTCAGGCCGAGGTCGCCGAGGATCTGGGCGCCGATGCCGTAGTCGCGCAGGTCGGCCGGCAACCCCAGTTTGAGGTTGGCCTCGACCGTGTCGGCCCCCTCCTCCTGGAGTTTGTAGGCGCGCAGCTTGTTCAGCAGGCCGATTCCCCGGCCCTCCTGGGAGAGGTAGAGGAGGACGCCCTGGCCCTCTGACTCGATCATCGAGAGCGCCGCCTCCAGCTGCTCACCGCAGTCGCAGCGCATGCTGTGGAAGACGTCGCCGGTGAGGCACTCGCTGTGGACGCGTACGAGGACGTCGGCGGCGCCGTCGACCTCGCCCTTGACCATCGCGACGTGATGTTTGTCGTCGACCAGGGAGCGGTAGCCCACGGCCGTGAAGTCGCCCAGAGCGGTCGGCAGGGCGGTCGCGACGACGCGCTCCACCAGCTTCTCGGTGCGGCGCCGGTAGGAGATCAGATCGGCGACCGTGACCATCTTCAGCCCATGCTTCTCGCAGTAGGGGACGAGGTCGGGGACGCGGGCCATGGTGCCGTCGTCGTTCATCACCTCGCAGATCACGCCGGCCGGGATCAGCCCGGCGAGGCGGGCGAGGTCGACGCTGGCCTCGGTGTGGCCAGTCCGCTCCAGGACGCCACCCTCTTTGGCTCGCAGCGGGAACATGTGGCCGGGGACGACGATGTCGCGCGAACCCGACTGGGGATCGATCGCGACCTGGATCGTGTGGGCGCGATCGTGGGCGGAGATCCCGGTGCTGACCCCGCCGGCGGCCTCGATCGTGACCGTGAAAGCCGTCTGCAGGGGGGCCTCGTTCTTGGCCGCCATCAGGTTCAGGCCGAGCCGCTCGCAGCGTTCGGCGGTAAGCGCGAGGCAGATCAGCCCGCGCGCCTCTTTGGCCATGAAGTTGACCGCCCCCGGGGTGGCGAACTGCGCCGCCATCACCAGATCGCCCTCGTTCTCGCGGTCCTCGCCGTCGCAGACGACGATCATCCGGCCACGGCCGATCTCCTCGAGCGCTTCCTCGATCGTGGAGAAGGGACTGCCCCCGGCCGCATCCTTGACGCTTTCTTTCTTCTCGGTCTCCGGCATCTGGCTCAAGCTCATTCCTTTCCGCTGAATGGTGCCACCAAACGCTCCACGTACTTCGCGACGATGTCGCACTCGACGTTCACTCTGTCACCTGGCCGGGTCCGGCCCAGGTTCGTCCGCTCCAAGGTCTCCGGGATCAGCGATACCTCGACCCAGCTGTCGCCGAGCTCGGCGACGGTGAGGCTGACCCCGCTGAGCGTGATCGAGCCCTTGTCGACCACGTAGCGCATCAACTCGATTGGGAGGCCGACGCGGAGCCGCCGGGCGAAGCCGTCGCCGCTCTCGCTGATCAGCTCGCCGACCCCGTCGACGTGGCCCTGGACGATGTGACCGCCAAGGCGATCGGAGGCCTGCATCGCCAGCTCCAGGTTGACCGCGGTGCCGCTGGCGATGCCGCCGAGCGCGGTCATCGCCAGGGTCTGGTTCATCGCCTCGGTCTCGAATCCACTGCCGTCGGCGCCGGTCGCGGTCAGACAGACACCGTCGACTGCAACCGAATCGCCGAGGCCGACCTCGGGCCCGAGCGCGGTCGCGATCCGCATCCTGGCGCCATCGGCTCCGGACTCCAGCGCCTCGACGGTGCCGATGTCCTGGATCAGCCCCGTGAACACCTCACCACTCCCTGTAGCGGGCCGTGATCAGGGTGTCCTCGCCGACGCTCTCGGCGCTCGACTCCAGCGCCGTCAGCCGCCCCGGCCCCGGGGTGATCGAGCCGATGTCGGAGCTGCCGAGGAGGATCGGAGCGATGAAGGTGTGGGACCTGTCGATCTGCTCGGCGGCGAGGAAGGCCGAGGAGAGCGTCGGTCCACCCTCGAGGAAGAGGCTGGTGAGATCGCGGCGGCCGAGGTCGGCGAGGGCGGCCTCGATGCGCTGGGGGCGGGTCGAGCCGCCGGCGAGGAGGATCTCGGCGCCGGCGACCTCGAGGGCGCGAACCCGGGCCGGGTCGGCGCTCGGCGCGGTGACCACCAAGACCGGGGATTGCTCGAGGGTCGCGAGTAGCCGCGAACTGAGCGGCAGACGGGCGTGGGAGTCGAAGACGACGCGGAGCGGCTGGCGGGCGCTGGGCTGGCGGGCGGTCAGGAACGGGTCGTCGGCGAAGACGGTTCCGATTCCGACCGCGATCGCGTCGGAGTCGGCGCGCCAGCGGTGGACCATGGCGCGGCTCATCTCACCCGAGATCCAGCGGCTGTCGCCGGGAGCGGTGGAGGTCTGGCCGTCGAGGGACATCGCCATCTTCAGGGTGACCAGGGGCACGCCGGTGCGGGCGTGCTTGCGGAACGGCTGCTGAAC
>DATAIY010000459.1:0-5200 GCA_036262475.1 Solirubrobacterales bacterium | reverse complement strand
CTCGATGAAAAAACGGGGAACCTGCCCGAGGTTCGCGTTCGGATCGCCCGCGTCGACACCGTGATCAAGTTGGCGGGCGCGCTTGAAGTCGACGCGTGCGAGCTTCTTCGCGGAATCACCTGGATCAGCGGCACCTACCGGCCGGGCGCCTTCCGTCAAGACAGTCAGAAGCAGGCACCAGGCAGTTCATCGACCCAATAGGTCCATCAGTCAGAGGTTCAGCTCAGAGAGGCATTCAGCAGACCCCCGATCCTCCAGGCAATAGCCCCCTTCATGCCCCTATCACTCCCTGGTCAGGAGTGTTTGCGCAAACCCGCCGGTCTGCCCCGCATCCGGTCGGCGAAAAGCCTGAAGAAGAAAGGCACCACCGGCCCTGCCTCGCGGACAGCCCAAATCGATGGGACTGCCGCGAAGTCGCCCGATACAAACGCCCCCGAGTTTTGACAACAAGGGCATGGGCAACAAGAACGACGGATTCCGCCCTCGCCGCGGACATACCTGGTGATGTTGTCGATCGGCAAGCTCGGCGCCGGCCAGGAGCGCTACTACCTAGACAAAGTCGCCGAAGGCGCCGAGGACTACTACTCGGGCGAGGCCGAGGGCTACTGGCTCGGCGATGCCGCCAAAGACCTGGGGCTCGACGGCAAGGTTGACCCCGAGCAGCTCGTCGCCATGCTCACCGGCAACAACCCGGCCAACGGCGAGCCGCTGGGCTTGCGCGAGGTCCCCCGGACGAGGCCCGGTCCCCGGCTTCGACCTCACTTTCTCGGCGCCAAAGTCCGTCTCGCTGACCTGGGCGCTCGGCGGCCACCCGGCGGCGTCCGAGGGCTCCGCCGCCCACCGCGAATCGGTCAAGGCGGCGATCGACTACATGCAGCGCCAAGCCTGCTGGACCCGCCGCGGTGCCGGCGGCCACGAGTTCGTCCACGGCAAAGGCTTCCTCGCCGCCGCCTACACCCATCGCTCCTCCAGGGCCGGAGATCCCCAGCTTCACACTCACGTCCTCTTCGCCAACGCGACGAGGGGACCGGACGGACGCTGGACCCGGCTCTACCACCCGGAGATCTACGACCACGCCAAGACCGCCGGCTACATCTACGAGGCCCACCTGCGCCACGAGCTGACCCAGCGCCTCGGGGTCAACTGGCAGGAGGTCCGCAAGGGGATCGCCGAGATCGAGGGCTTCGATGTCGAGCACCTGCGGGCGTTCTCGACCCGCCGCCAGCAGATCCTCGAGGCGAGCGGCCCCGACGCTTCCGCCAGCGCCCGCCGGATCGCAACGCTTGAGATGCGCCAGGCGAAGGAGCGCGACATCTCCGCGGAGGGCCTGCGCGAGGGTTGGCGGTCGAAGGGCGAGGAGATCGGCCTGACCCGGGAGTCGATCCGGGAGACGATGGGCTACAAGCGCCAGGCGCCCGAGGGAACGGTGGCGATCGCCAAGGTCGAGGCGGCACTCACCGCACACGCCTCCCACTTCGACCGCCGCGACGTGATCCAGGCGGTCGCCGAGGGCCTGCCGGCGGGAGCGCCGGGCGCCGAGGTGGAAGAGCTTGCTGATTCTTTCCTCGCCCTCGACGACCTGATCCGCATTGGCGAGAGCGTTAAGGGCGAGCGGTTCACCACCCGTGCGATTTGGGAACTTGAGAGCGGCGCCCTTCGTACCGCCGAGCAGATGGCCGGCAGCGAGGGCAATGCCGTCGCAAATGAGTTGATCGTCTCCCGCGTCCTCGTCTCCCGCCCGAGCCTGAAGGACGACCAGCGGGCGATGGTCGAGCGCCTACTCGGCCGCGGCGAGGGTCTTGTCGTGGTGATCGGCGAGGCGGGCTCCGGCAAGACCTACGCCACCGCCACCGCCGCCGAGGGCTGGGCGCGGGCCGGGGTGGACTTGCGTGTGGCGGCGCCGACCTGGCGGGCGGCGAATGTCCTCCGCTCCGAGGGACTTGAGGCGACAAGTGTTGCTGGGCTGCTCGCCGAGTTCGCCCGCAAGCAGTCTCAGGGCGAAGCCCCGTTGACCTCCGGCTCGGTCCTGCTCGTCGACGAGGCGGGGATGGTCGATTCGGCCACCTTGGCGCGGCTGATCGAGCATGCCTCGGCGGCCGACGCCAAGCTGGTGCTGATCGGAGACCCCGCGCAGCTGGGGGAGATCGAGGCCGGGGGTATCTTCGCTTCGATCGCCGATCGCGTCGACCCGATCCGGCTAGACGAAGTGATCCGCCATCGCCACGAGCTCGACCGCGAGGGCGCGAAACGCATCCGCGAAGGGGACGGGGGAGAGGCGCTAGGTGTCTACCGCTCCGAGGGCCGCGTCGTCGTCTCCGACGATGCCGAGCTGCGCCGCGAGGAGATGGTCCGCGACTGGCTGGCGAGCTACCGCCGGGGCGAGGACGCGCTGATGATTGTCAAGCGCAACGCCGAGGTCGAGAAGCTGAATGCGCTGGCGCGGGCGGCTAGGAAGGCCGAAGGTCAGCTCGGCGGACCCGAGATCGAAGTCGGGGAGGCTCGTTTCGCGGTCGGCGATCAGGTCATCACCCGGATCAACGATCAGCGCGCCGAGATCTACAACCGCGAGCGCTGGCGGGTGGCGGAGGTCGACGTCGAGTCCGGATCGCTGGTCTTGGACGGAATCGACACCGCCAGGCGGGTGGGTGCCGATTCCGTCTACTTGGGGCGTTTGAGGCCGAGGGACGAAGGGCCGGCGATCGAGCACGCCTACGCCGCCACCACCTACCAGGCCCAGGGTGCGACGGTCGATCGCGCCTACGTGATGGCCGATCCCTCGATGGATCGCCAGGAGTTCTACGTCGCTGCCTCCCGCAGCCGCGAGGAGACCTACCTCTACGTGACGCCCGAGATCCAGCTTGAGCGCGAGGAGTACGCGCCGCGCTCGCCATAGCTGCGCGAAGGCCTGGAGCACATCGCCGAAGCAGCCGAGCGCGACGGCGCCCAGGTCTCCGCCCACGACGAGGCGCTGCACTCGCGGCTTGGCGGCCTCCCGCCCGAGGAGCTTGCGAGACGACGGCACGAGCTGTTCGCCGAGGCCGGAGCCGAGCGCCAGAACCAGGAGACGCACCGAGACCTCAGTGAGCAGCTGGCTGAGACTGAGCAGCGGCCGGGGCGGATCGAGGCCGAGTGGCAGGCGGTCCCCGAGCCCAAGCGCTTCGAGGGGCGCGATGCAGGGTGGGCGCGAGAGGATCAGGTCCGCCGGCTTGAAACGAGGGAGGCGATGAGTCGGGAGGCCGCGGCGCAGATGGGGGCGGAACTGCGGCAGCTGCCACCGGTCGAGCACGACGTCCGAGCCGAGGTCGCGGTGATCGACCACCTGCTCTCCGAGCGTGAGCGCTTGGCCTTCGCCGCCGCCCGGGTCAGACCGCCCGACTACATAACCAAGGAACTCGGCGAGCGGCCGAGCGATCCCCGTAAGCGGGAGGCGTGGGACAAGGCCGTCAGGGGCGTCGAGGGATACCGACTGCGAAACGGCGTGGTGGACAGAGACAGCGCGCTTGGGCCGAAGCCGGAGAGCGGGAGGGGGCGCTCGGCCTGGGAGTCTCAGCAGCGCCAGCTACGACAGAGCCAGTTGAGGCTGGAGAAGACGATGGGCCACGACCGGGCGATGGATGCGTGGCGGAGCGGGGGGATCGGGCGATGAGGCAGGCGGAGGCCAGATGGCGGCTCTGACGCTCGACATCGCCGAGGAGCTGATCGAGCGAATCGCCCGCCGTGCGGCCGAGTTGCTTGCCGAGCGCCAACCGGCGCCGGCCGAGGAGGGCTACCTCGATGTGGCCGGCGCCGCCGAGTTCCTGGCCTGCCCCAAGAGCAGCATCTACTCGTTGGTCAGCGTCGGGCGGATTCCCCACCACCGCGACGGCTCGCGGTTGCTCTTCGATCGCGGCGAGCTGCGCGATTACCTGCGAAAGGGTGGAGCGAGGCGGCCGTGACGGGCGACCGTGCTCAGGCCGACCTGCGTAGGTCCACGACCTCGCAGGAGTGCTCCCCTGCTTGGTCGAGGATCTCGGGGTCTCCAGTCCAGAGGGGGGCGTCGAGGTGGAGGGCGGTGGCGATGCAGAAGGCATCGGCATACGAGAGGCCCCCGCGCGCCTTGATCGCGGCCGCCGCCACCACCAGCGGCCAATCCGGGTCGATGACGGTGAGGCGCCTGCGGATCGAGTCGACATCGGCTTGGGCCGAATCTGCGCCGGTCGCTCGGGTCCGGATGTACAGAACCTCGCCGAGGTTGATCGAGGAGATCGCGGCACCTCCATCCAGCCACTCGGTTTCGATCCGACCGGCCGCCGGCTCGTCCTTCAAGTACGCCAACAGCGCCCAGCTATCGAGGACGACCAACGCCCTGCCTTTGAGCCTTGCGCTCCTCCAGCTCACGCTCGCTGCGGCGCTCCTCCAGCAACTCATCCGTGCCGCCGCCAGCGGTGTCCGCCCAGATGCCTCGCAGGGCCTTGATGTCCCTGGTGAGCTGCGCCGGATCGTCCTCGACCCGGCGCACTCTCACCTCGACGCCATTGGGCTCGAACGTCACCTCGTCGCCGGGCTTGATCCCGATCTCGTCGCGGATCGCTTTCGGAATCACGACCTGCCCTTTGATGCCTACTTTGTGAGTCATACCGACAGTATAACGTGCTAGTCTCCACCTACATAAGTGGGGCCGCGCGCTGGAACGCCGGCCCCGTAGTGACCGGCTTAGCTGACACCAGGCCGATCGCAGCGGGAACGGTAGCGAGCTACCGGCTCCAAGAAGCGGCCCCGGTCGAGTTTCGCTCCGTGGAGCAGAGCGGCGCTTTTCGACCACCCCCGTGGATGGGCAGGGAGGTCACGGGGGATGGTCGCTACGCGAATCAGGCGCTGGCGCTTCGGGGAAGGCCCCGGTTGGCATAGGAGAGCGAGAATCAACCTCAATCGCCGCATTCGCTCGATCGTCTGCGGGTGGTAGAGAGAGACGAATCGGGCCCCGCTATCCATCATTCGCAAACTCTCTGTCGAGCACTCCGAACTCATTCGAAGCCCGCCGCTGCCTCCTTGCGCGAGGGCATGCCCGAGACCCTCACCGTGACCCGCCTGGGGATCGAGGGCAAGCTGAAGCAGACCCTGGAGTCGACCAACCCCTGCGAGTCGATGATCGAGTGCGTGCGGCGCAGCGCCCGCAACGTCAAGCGCTGGCGCGACGGGGAGATGGCGCTGCGCTGGACCG
>DATAIY010000458.1:0-9831 GCA_036262475.1 Solirubrobacterales bacterium | reverse complement strand
GCGCTGGCGCGGGTGGAGACTCCCGACCGTGGTGACCCAGCCTGGGGCCACCGGCCGCTTTCGGCCGGTCGCCTTGGGCGCCTAACGAACGGGAGGAACCGATGGCAACAGGAGAAAACGCCGCAATCGTCCGCCGCGCCTACGAGGCCTTCAACACGGCCGACATGGAGACGCTCACCGAGACTTTCGACGAGAGCGCCTCGTGGCACACGCCGGGGCGAGGCTCCTTTTCTGGCGACCGCGAGGACCGCGAGGCGACGCTTGCCTTCTTCGGCCGGCTTGGGCAGGAGACGGGAGGGACCTTCCGGGCCGAGTTGCGGCACATGGCTGAAGATGATGACGGCCGCGTGGTCGGCATTCAGACCAGCAGCGCGGATCGAGCCGGCAAGCACCTGGATGTTGACAACTGCATCGTCTTCGAGCTCAAGGACGGCCGGATTACTGACGGTCGGGAGCACTTTTACGACCTCTACGCTTGGGACGAGTTCTGGTCGTAGCCCCCCGGGCGCGAGCCCGGCAGGTCATGGGGCGGTTCGCGGCTCGACATACCCCAGTCGATGAACTGCGCGGCGAGTTCGAGCCGCTGGATTTCAACGCGGGCCGAATCGAAGTCGTTCATCGCTGCCTCCTTCGTTGCCCCCGCAAGGTCGCAGGCGTCCCCGACGGCGAGCAACTGCTGCCCAGGGTGCACCGCGCGATCAGCAACCTGAAGGCTTGGATGCACGGCACCCATCGCGGCGTCTCGCGTGAGCACCTGCCCGTCTATCTCGACGAGTTCGTCTTCCGCCACAACCGTCGCGGCACCCCGATGGCCGGCTTTCAGACCCTCTTGGGCCTCGGACTTGCACACGACCCGATCACCTACCGCGACATCATCAAGAGAGCCGCCTGACGGCTACTTGGAGCGAACCCGGTACGCACTACCTTGGAAGGGTGCGCCCCCCGGCGGAGGATGGGGTTACGCCGAGGGGCGCTGAACCGATGGCTGACGGGCGCACCCAGCAGTGGCCCGGCCGCCGATCCGAACCTAAGACCCCCTTCGGACGGCCTTCTGGCCGGGCGCTCTTGGCGAGGTGCGCCTTTGCACAAAACATTCGGACCCGACGGTCGGCTCGGTGGCTTTCCAGAAGGAGGGACGATCTTGGTGCGGTACCGCACCAAACTTCCGCCACGCGGCGGCCGCGGCGCGGGCGTCGGCTCGGGAGACATTCGGGAGACATTTTCCTGACCGCCTAAACGAAAACTCACGATTTGCGGGACTTTCTTACGCCCCCGGCTGGATTCGAACCAGCGACCATCGGCTTAGAAGGCCGGTGCTCTGTCCACTGAGCTACGGGGGCTGGGGTCTAGTTTTCGGCTCTAGACTGCCGTTTCGCGACTGTCACCTGATCGTCCTCTGGCTGCCTCGAAGATGCATTTTCGCCATTTGTGCCCGCTCGTGCCCAAACCAGGGCCGCGTCGAAGGCTTCAAGGTGGGCTCCAGAAAGCCTCTCGCGTCGCCTCACGGCTCGAGCGTAAACCCTGATGGGGAACGTCGGGTCCTTCCAGCCACCCTGCTCCGCGACATACACCGGGTCGTCTCCGCAGGCGTAGCGCGGGGACCCGTAGGTGCGCGGCAAGCTGTGCGGCGAGCCGCGCTCGCTGATTGGCGCGATGCCGACCTCTTCCAACTTGACGTTGGCCCGCTTGATCGCCGTCTTCATGCGCCGGCTCACGTTGGCCGGCGTCTGCCGGGAGTTCTGGCTACCGACAAAGACTGGATCGCCGGGTTCCGTGTGCCGGCTCGTCGCTGCCAGCGTCCACAGCACCGTCACGAGCCCCGATGGAAGCTCGACCTCCCTACGGCCCGCAGAGGTCTTTGACTCCTGCACAGTCAGCGTGCCCGCGGCAAGGTCTAGATCGCGCCAGTCCAGAGCCCCCGCCTCCCCCACTCGGAGGCCAGCACCGGCGAGGGCCGCGAGCACCGGGCGATGACCCTTTGGCGCAGCGTCGAGAAGAGCCAACAGCTGACTTCTACGGTTTGCGCTGTCGTTTGTGTCTTCACCTTCCGGGTGTCCTCCTCGGTTTTCGGGCATGGGTCGGCAAACCGCATTCTCAAGACTCAGGAGGACGCTCCCGGAGGGTTTTCTCAGGTCGCTACTGGTGGATCAGGGCTAGAGAGCGTTGGCGACGCCCTTTCTCCACCAACGCGAAAGGCCGCCTCCTCAGCCAGAAGGCGACCCCGTGATCGCGGGAAATTATGATCGGCCCGAAAGCCCAACTACTCCCCGGAAGCTACCCGCAGTTAGCGACGTATGTTTCCTGCTGGACGGGAAGCGGGCCCGCAGAGCCACCGTAGGAAACAGGGACGTGTCAGGGGCAGATATGGCCCCATTCCCGACAACAACTCGGCATTGACGCCTGACAGGCCTCGATTGCCGCCCCTGATCTCCGGCGCTGAACTTCAGCACCGCTCGCACCGACGAGGCATGCCGCCGGCGGACACTGCGCCGCGATACGGTGCATGGAATGGAAGCCGTCACGCATCTGTACACCTATCCGCAGGCCATCAAGGGCGAGCAGGACCGCACCGACGTCGACGCCGCCTTGGCGAAGCTCTCGGCCGAGCTGCAATTACCGCACGTGCTCAGGATCAAGGGCGGCCACTGCGGCCGGATCACGGTCCCCGACACTGCGCCTGAGGAGACTTGGGCCGCGATGGGGCGCGCGGTGACCGACTGGCCCGATCTGTTCCTTCCTCGCCCGGCCAATTAGACACGGCGCTACTGGTTTAGGCGGCGACCTCCCAGTCCGACCGGCCGCGCAAGACGACGACGGTGGCACCCCGCTCCATCCCATGCTCGACGAGCCAGAAGCCGCAGTGTTGCTCGGGCCAGGGAAGGACGGCCCCCGGAGTCCAGGATTCAAGAGCGCCCCGGCGCCTCCCGAGCGCTATCGCTCCCATGCGAAAGGGGGGAGCGTGTAGGGGCTAGGCGCGACTGTCGTTCTAAAGGTCGTCCCAAGGGGAGGCCCGAGGAAGAACTGCACCGATTTCAGTAATAAGTACCGGGCGGAACAGGCCGAGCTTCGACTGAGAGAGTAGCCAGCATCTCGTCCTCCGTCCCAATCGTCGCGTCGCGTACCATTGCCGGCGTGCCGAGCGTGGGGGTTGCGGGAGCCGAGCTTCACTACGAGCGCGCCGGGAACGGCGAGCCTTTGCTGGCGATCCAGGGAATGAGCGGGACCCACCTGTCGTGGGGCTCGCCCTTCCGCTCGCTGCTCGAGGCCCACTTCGACTGCGTCGTCTTCGACAACCGAGGGATCGGGCTCTCGAGCGAGGTGACGGAGCCGTTCACGATCGCCGAGATGGCCGCCGACACCGCCGACTTGCTCGAGGCACTGGAGATCGAGAGCGCCCACATCCTCGGCATCTCGATGGGCGGGATGATCGCCCAAGAGCTGGCCCTCGCCCACCCCGACCGGCTGCGCTCGCTGACCCTCGGCTGCACCTACTGCGGCGGCCCCGGCTCGCAGCTGATGGACCCCGCCGACTTCCAGGCCCTGGCCGGGGCGATGGCCTCGGGCGACCAGGCGAGGGTGTTCCGGGCGATGTACGAGCTCAACCTCTCCCCCGGCTTCCGCACCGAGGAGAGCCGCTACGCCGAGTTCACCGAGATGGCCGAAGCGTTGCCGGTGGCCCGGCGGACGATCGAGCTGCAGGTACAGGCGATCCTCAGCCACGACACTAGCGCCCGGCTGCCGGGGCTCTCAACCCCGACGCTGGTGATCCACGGCACCGTCGACCGCGTCCTCGGCGTCGCCAACGGGCCGCTGATCGCCTCGCTGGTGCCGGACGCCCGCCTCGAGCTGCTCGACGAGGTCGGCCACATGTTCTGGTGGGAGCAGCCCGAGCGCTCCGCCGAGCTGATCCGCGAGCACGCGCTGGCCTCAGCCTGAGCGCGTGGCGACGAAGGGCTCAGCCCTTGCCCAGCCCCTTGCAGCCGCTGGGATCGAGCTTGCCGTTGACCTTGAAGACGTAGTCGGGCTCGGGGTAGATCTTGGGCTCGGCGATGACCAGCTTCAGCGCCGGGTCGGTTTTCACCCAGGCGTAGATCGGATACCGGTAGGGCACCAGCGGTGAATCCTGGGTGAACTTGCTGATGATCAGGTAATCGTATTCGCCGGCGTTGATCTGGCGCCGGAACTGACGGCAGCTGGTCGCCAGCCGGTAGGTGCCGTTGGGTCCGGGCACGCCGATGTACTGGACGCGGTTGGTGAGGTCGTTGCCATAGAAGCCGTACTGGCCGAAGATGATCTCGCTGGAGCCGGCGATGCCGATCCGCTTGTCGTGCTGCTTCTGGGCGAAGGTGTAGGCCTGCTGGGGACCGCCTTCCTGAAGGAAGAGCGTCGACTTCGTGTAGTGGTGGTCGGCGTACTGGACCTGCTGCGCCCGGCCCAGCAGCACCGCCAGCAGCACCACGACGACGGTGGCGGCCGCGACTATCGGGCGGCTGACCGTGCCGCGCACCCGCCCCAGCCCGAGCGCGGTCGGGGCCCAGACCAGCGCCAGGACGATGAAGAACGTGCCGAGGATGTAGCCCGGATACCAGCGCGGCGTCGTCAGCACCGTGACCGCGTAGACCGCGGTGAGAAAGAGCAGGGTCTGCCAGGCGCGCTTGTCGGGGGACCGCAACGGCCTGGCGATCGGTAGCAGGGCCATCGCCAGCACTAGGCCCGGGACCAGGTAGCGGGTGTTGGTGAAGAACCCGGTCGGCGAGCCCTCCTGGCCGGCCGCCGTCAGCGGCGTGAAGACGTAGACGACCGCCGTCGCCAAGGCGCCGACCGCGATCACCCGCAGGATCTTGTTGCGCGAGCGCACGGCGATGAAGACCGCGGCGGCGACGGCGATGATCAGGATCAGCGGCCAGAGCGGCCCGAAGGCATTGTCGAGCTGGGGGAAGAACCATCTTCGGTAGATCGTCGGTTCGGTCAGGTAGTGCGCCACCGCGAAGCGGGGCCGCGGGTCGAGCGGCATCTGGTCCGGCGTGGGTAAGTGCAGCGGCCCGAAGCCGATCTGGGGGATCGGGTTGCCGCCGGTCTTGATCGCCGCCCGCAGGTACCAGTAGCCGCCGACCACGAGCATCGAGAGGCCCATCACCCAGGCCGTGGTCAGGCGCCGCCCCCGGCCGCTGAAGACAACGACGCCGACCGCGATCGCTGCCACCGGGATCAGGAAGGTGAGCTTGACCGAGGCGGCGAGACCGGCGGCGATCCCGGCCAGCACCAGCGGCCCCTTGTCGAGCAGGGGAGCGTTGGTCTCCGGCGTATCCTGCACCGCCCCCGCTGAGGGCGCCCGTCTCTGGTGGCCGTTGATCAGGAAGGTCGCGAAGGCGATCAGGAAGGCGAGACCCATGATGTCGTTTCGCCCCTCGCCGGGCTGCGTCTCGATCATCACCCCCGAGTCGAGGACGATCGCGGCGGCGACCAGCGTCGCCGGCCCGACCTTGTAGGGGCGCCCGACGCACCAGGCGGCAAGCAGCGCGATCGCCAGCCAGAAGAGGTTGATCAGCGGCGAAAGCCAATCGCTGTGGAAGAGGACGATCCCGGCGGCGTGGATCAGCTCCGAGCTCTGCGGGTAGAACCAGGCGGCCAGGCGCAGCGGGTCGGTGAAGTGGAGGTGGACCGTCGAGTGTTCCTGGGCCATCGTCGCCGCGAAGGGCATGTGGTACCAGGTGGTGTCACCGCCGAACATCCCCTGGTCGAGGCTGAGCTGGGACGGGAACGTCCACTCGGCCATCGTGAAGGAGGCGACGCCGATCGCGATCACCAGGGCGATGGTCCCCACCTTGGGCGCCGGGACTTCCTGCCCGTCATCCGGCGCTTTGTGCCAGCCGATCAGCGCCGCCAGCAGCCCGATCGCGATCGTGACGACGATGATCCAGCCCAGTTTCAGGATGCTCAGCGTCCCCAGCAGCTCCAGCGAGAGGACCAGCAGCGCGGCCGCGAGAGTGGCGTCGGCGAGGCGCGCCAACGCCCCCGAGAATTCGGGGACGATCCAGCGGCGCAGCCAGTAGCCGCCAAGGCCGACCGCCGCGACGATGCCGATCACGGCGAGGCAGCCGCCTATGTAGGAACCAAAGGAGGGGGCCACGGGCGCGGGATGCTATTCGCCGCGCCCGGGCCGCGTGCCGCGGTCAGGCAGCGGCGGCGGGGATGCTGCAGGAAACCCCGGTGCCGGCCAACCCGCAGTAGCCGTTGGGGACCTTGTGCAGGTACTGCTGGTGGTAGTCCTCGGCGTAGTAGAAGGGTCCGGCGGGCTCGACCTCGGTAGTGATCGGCTCGTGGCCGGCGCTACGCAGCGTCTCGTCGTAGGCGTCGCGCGCCATCTCCGCCGTCGCCTTCTGGGCGTCGTTGGCGAAGTAGATGCCGGAGCGGTACTGGGTGCCGACGTCGTTCCCCTGGCGCATCCCCTGCGTCGGGTCGTGCTCCTCGAAGAAGACCTTGAGCAGGTCGGCGTAGGAGACCTTGACCGGGTCGAAGGCGACCAGCACGGCCTCGGCGTGGCCGGTCCGCGCCGAGCAGACCTCGTCATAGGTCGGGTTGGGCGTGGTCCCGTTCATGTAGCCGACCGCCGTCGTGTAGACGCCGTCGAGGCCCCAGAACAGGCGCTCCGCGCCCCAGAAGCAGCCGAGCGCGAAGTAGGCGGTCTCGATTCCCTCCGGGAACGGGGGCTTGATCGGGGTGCCGAGCACCGCATGGGTGTCGGGGGTGGTGAAGGCGGGCTCGCTACGACCGGGCAGCGCCTGCTCCGGCGAGGGCATACGGGTCTTCTCGGGATTCAGCATCGTCATCAGCTTTCCAAGTCTGTTCATCTGTGTTTCCTCCTGCCGAATACGTTACGCCAGCGGCCTAACAAATCTGTGAACTGCTGCCGATCTCGCGCCCTCCAAGTGGGCTAGGGTGGAGCTTCGAGTTGCGGAGTCTCTATCGAAGAGGACTCGTGCATCGAGGGGGGTTTGCGCTTGTAACTTCGCTGGCGGTCCTGTCGATTACGGACACCACACACGCCGCGCCGGTCACCATCGGCAGCCCACTGACGGCCTCGTTCGCGTCGATAAGAAATCCCGGTGACCGCCACCCTCTTCAATGCGACCCTGCCTGAGTCTGGCGCGTCTGTCACCTCGCCCGTCAGCGGCACGATCGTGCGATGGCGGGTCCTCGGTGCCCCAAGGAGGCCCATTTAAGCTCCGCGTACTGAGGCCAGCCGGCGGGACCGTCTACACGGCAGTGGGACGAGCAGCCCGGCCACGGCAACCGCTCTCGCCACGCAGGCCTTCGCCACCAACCTGCCGATCCAGGCGGGGGACACGATCGGGATCGACATCGTCAATGAAGTGAAACTGGGCGCTGCATTTCCGTTGCTCGGGGCCAGCGCCCCAGTTTGGATGCCCCCATCGCGGAAGGCCGCAGCACCGCCAACTTCGGGGTGGAACCGGGGGTCGAGTTTGCCTTCAACGCGGACGTCCAACCGGCGCCGACGATCTCCTCGCTTGAGCCCCGGTCCGGTTCTTTCAAGGGCGGCAACCAGGTGAACATCTCCGGCACCGACTTCGCCGGCGTCGACTTCGGCGCCGTCCCTGCGGCCGGCTTCACGGTCGACTCCGAAGGCCAGATCACCGCGGTCACTCCCGCTGGGGCAGTCGGGACCACCGACGTAACCGTCACCACGATCGCTGGAACCAGCTCCGTGACGGTGGCCGACCGCTTCGGATACACCACCTGCGTCGTCCCGGGCCTCAAGCACAAGAAGCTGAAGGCGGCCAAGAAGAAGCTGAGGAAGGCGGGCTACAAGGTCGGCAGGGTCAAGCGCGAGGATGGCGTAACCGCCAAAGTCGGGGAAGTCGTCAAGCAGGGCCGAAAGCCCGGCAAGAAGCTCGCCCCCGGTACCAAAGTCAACATCACCCTCGGCTAGCCGCTCAGGCGAACCCGTAACTGACGTCGGTCAGCTCTTCGGAGACCGTCCAGAGGTGCTCCGCGGTTGCCTGGTCCCGGCCGCGACGGACCGGCGCGACGACCTTCGGATAGCCGCGCTGTTCGTCGAACCCATCCGGCCCGATGAAGAGGCCGCCGTCGAGGTTTGGCCGGGTCGCCGCGTATAGCTCTGGCAGCGCGCCCATCTCGGCGCTCTGGGCGAGCAGGCGGTTGGTCACCGCCATCACCGCGCGGTCGAGCGCCGGCGGCGCCGCCGACTGCAGGTTCGTCGCCGCGTAGCCGGGGTGGGCGGCAAGACTGGAAATAGTCGAGCCGGCGGCGCGCAGACGCCGGTCGAGCTCGCGGGCGAAGAGGACGTTGGCGATCTTCGACTGCGCGTAGGCCCGCCAGCGGCCGTAGCGGCGCTTTCCATGGAGATCGTCGAAGCGGATCCGGCCGAAACGGTGGGCGGTGCTACTGACCGTGACCACCCGGGCGTCCGCGCGCCCCTGCATCCGGCCGAGCAGCAGGCCGGTCAGGGCGAAATGGCCGAGATGGTTGGTGCCGAGCTGGAGCTCGAACCCGTCGGCGGTCTCCCTTCGTGGCGGCGCCATCACGCCGGCATTGTTGATCAGCAGGTCGAGGCTCTCCCGCTCGGCCGCGTAGCGCGCGGCGAAGGCGCGAATCGAGTCCAGGCTCGCAAGGTCGAGCTCCTCGACCTCGACGCTGGCGTCCGGGGCCGTGGTGCCGATCGACTCGGCCGCCGCGGTCCCCTTCTCCGTGTTGCGGCAGGCGACGACGACGTTCGCTCCCGCTCGAGCGAGCGCCCGCGCCGACGCCAGCCCGAGGCCGCTGTTGGCGCCGGTGACGATCGCCGTGCGCCCCGCCTGGTCGGGGATCTGCTCGGCCGTCCACCTCTCGCCCATCGGTCTCCTCCGTTCAGCAGCTGTTGGCTTCGTCCGCAATCATGAACCAGGGAGTTCATGGGGAACTTCGGGAGAGGGGCGACGATGAGGCTCGGCAGGCTGTCGGCGGCATGAGTGGCGTTCGCGGCACTCACCGCTCAGGCGCAGGCATCGACCGTGACGGTGGGGAGCCGCTTCGGCAACGCCGGCGGTGCGCGAATTCGGCCTCCCGGCCACCGTCTTCAATCCTGCCCTGATCGAGACCGACGCGCACGTCAGCTCTCCGGTCGACGGGGCGATAGTCCTATGGAACGTGGCCGACGCGGAAGGGGCCTTCAGCCTCCGGGCCGGGTTATGCGTCCGGTCGGCGCCACCGGAATCACCTATTCGGTGGTCGGTGCGAGCGCCGTCGCCGTCTCCCGGGATCTCGGACGGCACACGTTCTCCACCGCGCTGCCGATCAAGGCCGGAGACACCGTCGCCCTCAACGTCTCCGGCCCCTCGAAGATCGGCTTCGCGAAAACGGGTCCCAGCGGCATGATCGCGATCTGATCCCGCCGATCGACGAGGGCAGGCCCGACGGCTTCGACCAAGCGTCGACGGGCTACGAGTTCGCCTTCAACGCCGAGATTCAGCCCCGCCCGACGGTGACCGCGTTGAGCCCCGTCTCCGGCTCGTTCAAGGGCGGCGCCGCGGCGAGGATCGCCGGGACTGACTTCGCCGACGTCTACTTCGGACCCACCCCCGCCGCCGGATATACGGTCAACTCCCAAGACGAGATCACCGCAATCGCCCCCCCGGGGAAGTTCGGGGTGACGAACGTCTCCGTGACGACGATCGCCGGCACCAGCCCGCTCAACCCCGCCAACCACTTCAGGTTCGCCGCCTGCCTGGCACCCGTACGGCATGCAGCTGACGGGCGCCAGGAGACTGCTGAGAGTGCGCGACTGCGGGGTCGGCAGGGTGACGCGGCACA
>DATAIY010000457.1:0-2224 GCA_036262475.1 Solirubrobacterales bacterium | reverse complement strand
TCGAAATGCCGCCGATCGCCACCCGTCGTCGGTCGGTGTCGAAGCGGCGACTCACCGCGGGGATCACCTCGCGCACGACGTAGCGCCCCCAATCGCCGCTCGCGCGGTCGTGCCACCAGCCCTCGCCGCCGTCGGGAAAGGCGATCACCGGGGCCCGCGCTCCCAGCCGCCTGAGGTTCGCGAGCACGACGCGCTCCCCGACGAAGCTCTCCTCGGAGCCGCCGCTGCCGTGGAGGAAGACCAGCAGGGGCCGCTTCTCAGCCGGGCGCGGCCCGCCCGGTTCGAGCACCTGGACGTCGAGGTCGGCGCCGACCGCCTCGCTGGTGATCGTGATCTCGCTCGGGACGGCGGCCCCTCCGCCCCCGGTGACGCCCTTACGCGGCCCCGGGGCAGCTTCCTCGCTCACGATCGGCGGCCGGTCACCATCCTCGTCGGACTCGAGGACCGTCGCGCGCAGGACCAGGAAGCCGCCGACCAGCAGGCCCAGCAGGGCCAGCCCCGCGGCCAGCCGCCGCCGCTGGATCTGGCCAGGTGATGGCCCAGGGCCCCGACTCATCGTTGGCTCAGCGTATATTCGCCGCCGTGATCGGTCCCGCCGCAACCTAGATGGCCCAGCGTATTCCCAGAGACGAGTCGCTGAGCCGTGTGCACGGCGTCGGCGCCCTGTTCTCGGCGGCCTACGGCAACGTCGGCTCCTCCATCTACTACGCGCTCGGCGTCACCGCGGCCTTTGCCCTCGGCCTCGAGCGCGACCTGCTCTCCGACTACCAGGTGGTCGTGGTCGGGGTTGACGACGAATCACGCCTATACCCGCCTAGAGCGATACGCGTTGCGCGAAGGCCACAGCCGGGTGCCAAGTGGCTACCGGGACGACGACGGGTTCAGGCTGGGTGGATGGGTGAACCATCAGCGAAACCGCCAGCTATCCCCGGACCGGGCGAAACGCGAGCATGTCCCGTAGCCCGTAGAACTTGAAACGGCGGTCCTCCCGCCCCGTCCGCCCCCGTTGGGAGCGTGCGCGGCGAGTGAAGTCCACTACGAGGACAGGAGGAACCGCCAATGAGGACCGTAACGCAGGCCGCGGTCGCGGCTGAGGAGGAGAGCTTCGAGAACCTGCCCGAGCAGGTCCGTGAAGCACTGGGAGTGCTTGCCGGGCAGGCGAAGGAGGGACTGCTGGCGCTCAGCGTCGGGGTCGGGCTCGGCGTGCTGGGCGAGCTGATGGAGGCCGAGGTCGATGAGGTGGTCGGCCCGAAGGGCCGTCACGATCCCCAGCGCAGCGCCGTGCGCCACGGCCACGATGACGGCCAGGTGACGCTCGGCGGCCGCAGGGTCACCGTGAAGCGCCCCCGGGCCCGCAGCGCCGACGGCACAGAGGAGGTCGAGCTCGCCACCTACGGCCACTTCGCCGACCGCGACCCACTCACCCGGGTAGTGCTCGAACAGATGCTCGCCGGCGTCTCCACCCGACGCTTTGAGCGCACCCGAGAGCCGGTCGGAGAAGAGGTCGAGGCAAAGGCCCGCTCGACCTCGCGATCGGCGGTCAGCCGCACCTTCGTCGCCCGCACCCGCGAGAACCTGGAGGAGCTGATGAGCCGCCGCCTCGACGACGTCCGCCTGGCGGCGCTGATGGTCGACGGGCTCGAGATCAAGGGCCGCACCAACGTCGTCGCCCTGGGGATCACCACCGAGGGCGTGAAGGTGCCGCTGGGGCTCTGGGAGGGATCGACCGAGAACTCGACCGTGGTCGCCGCCCTGCTCAGCGACCTGATCGATCGCGGCCTCGACACCGAGCAGGGCGTGCTGGTGGTGCTCGACGGCGCCAAGGCGCTCTCCAAGGCGGTGCGCGACGTGCTCGGGGTGAGGACGCCGGTGCAGCGCTGCATCCGTCACAAGGAGCGAAACGTGATCGAGCACCTGCCCGAGCACGAGCGCGGGGCCGTGAGGCGTCGGCTGCGCGACGCCTGGGCGCTCACCGACCACGACCTCGCCCTGAACCGCCTGCAGGCACTGGCCGCGGAGCTCGACCACGCCCACCCCGGCGCCGCCGCCTCCTTGCGCGAGGGCATGCCCGAGACCCTCACCCTGACCCGCCTGGGGATCGAGGGCAAGCTGAAGCAGACCCTGGAGTCGACCAACCCCTGCGAGTCGATGATCGAGTGCGTGCGGCGCAGCGCCCGCAACGTCAAGCGCTGGCGCGACGGGGAGATGGCGCTGCGCTGGACCG
>DATAIY010000456.1:0-11885 GCA_036262475.1 Solirubrobacterales bacterium | reverse complement strand
CTCACGGCCGCCACCCACCCGGAGCTGCTGCGGGCGGCACGGGTCGGGGTCGGGGCGCTCGGCGCGATCGCCGCCGTGACCATGCGCTGCGTTCCCGCCTTCTCGCTCAGCCGGGTCGATTCACCGCGGCCGCGGGACGAGGTCCTCGACTCCTTTCAGGACCTCGCCGACGCCAACGACCACTTCGAGCTCTTCACCTTCCCCTACGCCGACAACGCCCTGGTGCTGGAGCGCAACCGCAGCGAGAACCCGCCCCACCCGCGCGGCCGCGCCGCCGCCTACCTCAACGATGTCGTGCTCGAGAACTGGGCGCTGGGGGCGCTCTCGGCCACCGGCAAGGCCTTTCCCGACCGGATCCCCGCGCTGTCGCGGCTGGCCGGCCGCCTCGCCTCCGCCAGCCGCACGATCGACCGCAGCGACCGCGTCTTCGCCAACGACCGCCGCGTCCGCTTCACCGAGATGGAGTACGGCGTGCCCCGCGAGCACGGCCCCGAGGCGGCGCGCCGGGTGATCGAGTGGGTGCGACAAAACCGCTACCCGGTCTTCTTCCCGATCGAGATGCGGGTCGCCGCCGGCGACGACGCCTCGCTCAGCCCCTCCCACGGTCGCGACACCGCCTACATCGCCGTCCACCAGTACCGGGGCATGGAATGGCGCCCCTACTTCGAAGCGGTCGAGGAGGTCATGGATTCCTACGGCGGCCGACCCCACTGGGGCAAGCGCCACTTCCAGACCGCCGAGAACCTGGCGCCCCGCTACCCGGCCTGGCAGGAGTTCCAGCGCGCCCGCGACGAGCTCGACCCCAGCCGGGTGTTCACCAATGCGTACGCCGAGCGCGTCCTGGGCCTATAGAAAGGCTTGGCCCTCGCCGCGGTAGGTGGGGACGGCGTCGACGATCTCTTCGCCCTCGACGAGGTGGAGGGTCTCGAAGCGCTCGCAGAGCTCGCCGGCCTTGGCGTGGCGGAGATAGGCGCGGTCGCCGATGGCGAGGTCGGCGGCGGCCTCACCCAGCAGCGGGGTCTGGACCTCGCCGGCGCCCTCCTCGGGGTCGAGGCTGAGGCCGGGAGGCAGCCAGGTCGCCGGCAGGCGCGCCTGGTCGCCGCTGCCGGAGGCGAGATAGCCACCGCCGAGCGCGGTCGCGACGCGCGGCGAGGGCTTGCGGACGATCGGCAGCGCGAAACCCGCCGCCGGGGTCAGGCTGAAGCGGCTGTAGTGGTCAAACAGCGCCGGGGCGTAGAAGCCCGAGCCGGCGGTGACCTCGGTCACGGCGGCCTCGGCCGCGGTCAGCTCGAGGCTGCCGGTGCCGCCGCCGTTGACGATCTCGAGGTCGCTGAACTCGCCGACCGCGGCGACGATCGCCGCCCGCCGCTCTGCCAGCTCGGCCGCCGAGCGGCGCTGCATGAAGCGGATCGCGGCACCGCGCAGGCGCCGCCCCGGGGGCTGGTCGGGGACTCCGGCGATCTGCCCCTCGTAGGCCATCAGCGCGACCAGCTCGATCTGCGGCCGGGCCTCGATCTCCCGCGTCAGCGCCACCGCCTGCTCGACCGTGTGCACCGGCGAGCGCTTCGGGCCGACCTTGACCCGGCCGCGCAGCGCCCACCAACCGGCGTCGACATCGACGCAGACTCGGACCGGGGCCGCCCCCGCGCCCAGCACCGACTCGATCGCGTCGAGGTGCTCGACGCAGTCGATGCTCACCACCGGCGCGCCCTCCGGGCTGGCGACCGAGCGCAGCGCCAGCTCGCCGAGGGCGCCGGCGTCGGCGGTCGGGTAGGCGAGCAGCAGGTCCTCGAACCCCTGCTCGGCGAGCCAGAGGGTCTCCGGCAGGGTGTAGGTCATCAGCCCGGCGAAGCCCTGGTCGTGGCGCAGGATCGCCTCCAGCAGCACCCGGCAGCGGATCGACTTGGTCGCGACCCGGATCGGCTTACCCCCGGCGCGCTCCAGCATCGCGTCGGCGTTCGCCCACATCGCGTCGAGGTCGACGAAGGCGAACGGCGCCTCGAGCTCGGCGAAAATCCGCTCGTAGCGGTCGTGAGACTGACTGGGCGGAGCGGACACCCGCATCAGCCTATCCCCGCCGGCGAACGGAGAGGGAGGGATTCGAACCCTCGAGAGAGCTTGCGCCCCCTACTCGCTTAGCAGGCGAGTGCCTTCAGCCACTCGGCCACCTCTCCGGGCATTCGCCCCGATTGTAGGAATTAACTCGAGGTCGGGCGGCGTCGGGCGCCTCAGACGTGCCGCGCCCGGACGACGACGCGGCCACCGCGCGAGGGGATCATCGTCACGTTGCGGTGGACCGCGCGCTCGGGCTCGGGGCGGTCGGGCTCGAGGTCAAGGCGGCGGGCCATGGTCTCGAGGACGACGCGCTGCTCGGCCATCGCCAGAGCGGCGCCGAGGCAGCGGCGGATGCCACCGCCGAAGGGGATCCACTCGTAGGTGCCCGGCTTGCTGTCGAGCCAGCGCTCGGGGCGGAAGGCGAAGGGCTGGGGGTAGAGGTCCTCGCGGTGGTGGATCAGGAGGATGCTCATCGATACCGGCGTCCCGGCGGGCACGGCGAACTCGCCAAGGCGCCAGGGGATGGTCACCCGGCGGCCGATCATCGGGATCACCGGCCGCGAGCGCATCGCCTCGACGATCGTGGCCTCGATTCGCTCTTTGGCTCCCTCGCCGCTGCGGACCGCGTCGACAAGCGCCCGGTGGGCCTCCGGGTTGCGAACCAGGCGCTCCCAGGTCCAGGCGAGCGAGTTCGCGGTGGTCTCGTGCCCGGCGAGGACCAAGGTGAGGAGCTCGTCACGCAGTTCTTTGTCGCTCAGCGCCTCGTCCTCCTCGGTCCGCGCCCGCAGCAGCAGCGAGAGGATGTCGCGGCGCTCCTCGAGGTCCTCGGCACGGCGGCGGGCGGCGATCACGGCGTAGGTGGGTCGGTCGAGCAGCGCCAGCGCCACCCGCAACGGACCGATCACCTGCTCGCGCCCAATGTGGATCAGTTCGGTCAGCTGGGCGCCGGGCCGAGTCGAGGCCGCGACAAGGCGCTTGACGGTTCGGCGCAGGCCCGCCTCCGGGCTGCCCGGCGCCGGCCTGCCCTTGACCCCGAAGATCCCGGCCATGATCACGTCAAGGGTGATCGCCTGCATCCGCGGCGCCAGCGAGAAGGCCTCGTTCAGCGGCCAGCGGTCGATCTCAGGCTCGGCCGCCTCGGCGATCATCTGCGTGTAGCGCGCGATCGCCTCGCCGTGAAAGGGGGGCAGCAGCAGTTTGCGCTGGCGCAGGTGGCGCGGGCCGACCGCGGTCAGGACCGAGTTCGGCCCGAGGATCGGTCGCAGCGGCGACTCGCCGGTGAGCGAAGGGGCAAGCTCCGGGCTCGCCGTGAAGAGCGAGCGAACGTGGTCGGGATGGCTGGTGATGACCGGCCCGCCCGGGATCGTGCCGCGCATCCGGAAGACTTCGCCGAACTCGCGGCGGGCGCGGAAGACGAACTCGATCTGGCGCTGGCTGAAGCGCAGCGTCTGGGCCAGGAGCGCCAGCGGGATCGAGGGCGGAGGCGCCAGCTCGGCCAGCTCGCCGGCCTCGATCGGACCGGCCGGGGAGGGTGGCGCCTGGCCGATGAGCTCCTCGGCGAGGCCGGTCTCGGGGGCGATCGCGGGGGACCGCATCTATTCGAGTGTTACACAGATCGATGCACAATTCGACACCCCGCGTTCGGGGGTTTCCCACCGGAGTTACAGCGCATTCACGAAACCCGCTCCTGTTGGCCTCTACAGTCACGTTCGTGTTCCCGAATCCGATCGCACACGGGGCCGCCCACATTGGCCGCCGCACCAAGATCGTCGCCACCGTCGGGCCGGCCAGCTGGTCGCTGGGCGTGCTCGAGCAGATGATCGCGGCGGGCACCGATATCTTCCGCCTCAACTTCTCCCACGCCGGCCCCGAGCGCCAGGCAGGCACGATCGAGGACATCCGCGCCGCCGCCGAGCGGGTCGGTCGCGAGGTCGCCGTGCTCGGCGACCTGCCGGGCCCGAAGCTGCGGATCGGTGAGTTGCGCGACGACTACGCGGAGCTGGAGACGGGGATGCACGTGACCCTGACTCCGAGTGAGATCGAGGGAGACCGGGAGAAGATCCCGGTCTCCTGGCCGGGAGTGTCCGACCTGCGCGAGAACCAGCTCGTTTACCTCGCCGACGGCGCGATCCGGCTGCGGGTCCGCGACCCCGAGGTGGACGGCATCGCCTGCGAGGTCGAGGTCGGCGGGACCCTCTCCTCCCACAAGGGGATGAACATCCCCGGCGGTGCCGCGCTGCCGGCCGCCACCGACGGCGACCTCGGCTGGGTCGAGTTCGCCGCCAAGTACGGGATCGACCTGATCGCCGTCTCCTTCGTCTCCACCGCCCAGGACCTGGCCCCGGTCAAGGAGCGGCTCGACGCGCTCGGCTCGAGCATCCCGGTGATCGCCAAGATCGAGCGCCAGCAGGCGGCCGAGAACGTCGAGGAGATCGTCGAGGCGGCGAGCGGCGGAATCATGGTCGCCCGTGGCGATCTCGGCATCGAATTGCCGCTGGCCGAGGTTCCCGTCGTCCAGAAGCGCCTGATCCGCACCGCGGGCCGGCGCTCCAAGCCCTCGATCACCGCGACCCAGATGCTGGCCTCGATGGTCACCGCCCGCCGCCCGACCCGGGCCGAGGTGACCGACGTCGCCAACGCGATCTACGACGGCAGCGACGCGATCATGCTCTCCGAGGAGACCGCAGTCGGCGAGAACCCGGTCGAGGCGGTGCGGGTGATGGACCAGATCGCCCGCGCCACCGAGCCCGACCTGCCCTACGGCGACTGGCTGTTCTCGCGCACCGACCAGGGGAAACAGGACGTCGGCGATTCGGTCGCCCAGGGTGCCGTCGGTGCGGTCTACCGGCTCGGCCTGAAAGCGATCGTCGTGCCGACCACCAGCGGCCGCACCGCCCGCCTGATCTCCGCCCACCGCCCCAACGTCCCGGTGCTGGCGACCTCGCCGAAGATCGAGACCGTGCGCCGCCTCAGCCTCCTCTTCGGGGTGACCGCGGTCGAGAGCGAGCACGAGGACGACGTCCGCGCCCTGCTGGCCAGCTGCGCGACGCTCGCCGCCCATCACGGCGTCGCCGAGCCGGGCGACCTGATCGCGATCACCGGGACCCTTCCCGAGCAGGAGCTGGGCACGAACCTGTTCGAGGTCCATCGCGTGCCCGACAAGCCTTAGAGCGGGAGGATGGATATGAGCGATCTGCGACAGCTGGGATGGACCGGGGTCGAGGTCAGCCCCCTCTGCCTCGGGACGATGATGTTCGGCGCCTGGGGCAACCCCGACCACGGCGACTCGATCCGCATCATCCACGCCGCCCTCGACGCCGGCATCAACTTCCTCGACACCGCCGACGTCTACTCGCAGGGGGAGTCGGAGGAGATCGTCGGCAAGGCCCTGGCCGGCGGCAAGCGCGACGGTGTGGTCCTCGCGACCAAGTTCCACGGCACGATGGGGGAGGGGCCGAACCGCAGCGGCAACTCGCGCCGTTGGATCGTCGAGGAGGTCGAGAACAGCCTGCGCCGGCTCGGCACCGAGTGGATCGACCTCTACCAGGTCCATCGCCCCGAACCCGGCACCGACATCGACGAGACGCTCGGCGCGCTCTCCGACCTGATCCACGCCGGCAAGGTCCGCTACGCCGGCAGCTCGGCTTTTCCGGCCGAGGCGATCGTCGAGGCGCATTGGACGGCGGAGCGCCGGGGCCGCGAGCGCTTCGTCTGCGAGCAGTCGCCGTACTCGATCCTCGCCCGCGGCATCGAGGCCGGCGCGCTGTCGACCTGCGAGCGCTACGGGATGGGTGTGGTTACTTACAGCCCATTGGCCGGCGGCTGGCTCTCGGGGCGCTACCGCCAGGGCGCCGATTCGCCCGATTCCTCCAGGGCCAGGCGGATGCCAGAGCGCTTCCAGATGACAAAGCGCCACGACGCCGAGGAGCCCGGCAATCGGGAGAAGCTCCAAGCCGCCGAGGATCTGGCGGAGCTGGCCGAGGAAGCCGGCATTAGCCTGATCGAGATGTCGATCGCCTTCGTCCTCGAGCACCCCGCCGTGACCGCGCCGATCATCGGACCGCGGACGATGGAGCAGCTGCGGAGCCAGCTCGGGGCGGCCGAGGTGAAGCTGAGCCAGGACGTCCTCGACCGGATCGACGAGATCGTCCCGCCTGGCTCCACCCTCAACGCCGCCGACGCCGGCTGGCAACCGCCCGGCCTGCTGCCCGCGAGTCGCCGACGGAGCCTGCGCGGATGAGCGAGCGCGACGGACCTGTCCGGGTCGCGCGCGAGCAGAGCGGCCTGACCGTGCTGACCCTCGACAGCCCGCCGCTGAACCTCTTCGACCAGCGGATGATCGATGCCTTCGGGGCGGCGGTCGAGGCTCTCGTCGCCGAGCCGCCGCGGGCGCTGCTGATCCGGGCCGAGGGTCGCGCCTTCTCCGGCGGCGTCGACGTCAACGTCTTCGACGGCCTTTCCGCGGAGCAGGGGAGCCAGCTCTGGGACGAGCTGCTGGGGATGATCGACCACCTCGAGGCGCTGCCGGCGCCGATCGTCTTCGCCGCCCACGCGATCACCCTGACCGCGGCCTTCGAGATCTCGCTCGCCTGCGACCTGATCGTCGCCTCGCCGAAGGCGAAGTTCGGCCTGGTCGAGAAAGTGGTCGGTCTGACGCCGTCGATGGGGGGCACGCAGCGGCTCGCCGAGCGCGCCGGCAGCGGCCGCGCCCGCCAGTTCGTGATGACCGGTGAGTTCTTCGGCGCCGAGGAGATGGAGCGCTGGGGCGTCGTCAACATGATCTTCCCCGCGGATGAGTTCGAGGCCCGCTCCCGGGCCCTCGCCGAGGAGCTGGCGGCGGGCCCGACCAAGGCCCACGCGATGACCAAGCACGTCCTGCGCCGCTTCCGCGAAGGCGGCATCCCCGCCGCCGACGAGGCGATCCGCACAGAGTCCGCCGAGCTCTTCGCCACCGAGGATCTGCAGAACGCGGTCCGCACCTTCCTCGAGAAGGGCGGCCCAGGCCACGCCGAGTTCCACGGACGCTGAGTTGCGGAGGCGGATAGGGTTGCGCCGATGATCGACTTCGACGCGATCGCCAAGGGGATGACCATTGCGGTGCCCTTCATCGGCCACCTCGACCTGGAGATCACCAGCATTTCCGAGGGCGAGGCCGTGGTCCGCCTCCCGGACCGGCCCGACCTCCACAACCACGTCGGCAGCCAGCACGCCGGCGCCCTCTTCACCGTCGCCGAGACCGCCTCCGGGGCGGCCTTCGTCGGCGCCTTCGCGGCGCGGATGGGCGACGTCACGCCGCTCGCCCGCAACGCCGAGATCGCCTACGAGAAGATCGCCAAAGGCCCGATCGAGGCGAGCGCCAAGCTCGGCATCGACGCCGGTGAGGCCCTGGCCACGCTCGACGCCGACGGCAGGGTCGAGTTCCCCTGCGAGGTCGAGTTGACCGATGAGTCCGGCACCCGGGTCGCCACCGCGACCGTCAGCTGGCACGTCCGTCTCAAAGAGCCCGCCGCCTAGCCGGGCAGTTGATGAATCCCACAGGCCGGAGCCGAATCCGGCCTCGCCGCGGCGGATTCGCCGCCAGAATCATGGCAATCGATCGAGGGGGTTCTTGGTGAGTCTGAGTGGAAAGGTGGCGGCCGTGACCGGCGGCGGCTCCGGGATCGGCGAGGCGACCTGCGTGCGGCTCGCCGAGGAAGGCGCCCGGGTCGCGGTGATCGACATCGACGAGGGGACTGCGGGCCTGACCGCGAAGCTTGCCGACGATGGCCTGGCGGTGCTCGCCGACGTCAGCGACGGCGCCGCGGTGGACGCTGCCCTGGAGAAGGTCGAGGCGGAGCTCGGGCCGGTCGAGATCTGGGTCAACAACGCCGGCATCTCCGGCGGCGCCCACTCCGACCGGGTCAATCCCCGCGCCGAGCAGCAGCTCGCCGAGATGGCCGAGGGCGCGGTCTCGACGCCGCTGGAGGCGCTGGTGCGGATGACCGACGAGGAGTGGAGCAGGATGCTCGCGGTCCATCTCAACGGCACCTTCTACGGGACCCGGGCCGCGGCCCGGTCGATGGCGGCAAAGGGCGGCGGCACGATCGTCAACGTCGCCTCGATCTGCGGGATTGAGGGATGCACCGGCCACCCCCACTACTCTGCCGCGAAGGGCGGCATCCTCGCCTTCACCCGCAGTGTTGCCAAAGAGCTGATCCTGCAGGGCGTACGGGTCAACGCGATCGCCCCGGGCTTCGTCGAGACCCAGCTGGTGACCGGATCGCTGACCGAGCCGCTGGTCGGCGCCGTCGTGATGGGGACGCCGCAGGGTCGCCTCGGCCGCCCCGATGAGATCGCCGCGACGATCGCCTTCCTCGCCTCCGACGACGCCAGCTTCTTCGTCGGCGCGACCGTCAGCCCAAGCGGCGGGTTCGTGACCGTCTGATGGCCCACATCGAGTTCATCGATCAGACGCTGCGCGACGGCCAGCAGAGCCTCTGGGGGATGCGGATGCGCGCCTACCAGGCCTCGCCGATCCTGCCGCACCTGAACCGGACCGGCTTCCGCGTCGTCGACCTCACCGGCGGCACCCTCTTCGTCGTCATGCTGCGCGAGTCCGGCGACGATCCCTGGGCCGCGCTCGACCACATCATCGCCGGCCTCCCCGACACCGGCCACCGGGCCGGCATGCGGCCCGTCGCCGTCGGCAGCTTCGGCTTCGTCCCCGACTCGATGCTCGACCTCTGGGTGGGGACCCTGGTCAAGCACGGCATCCAGACCCACTGGCTCTTCGACTGCCTCTACGACATGCCGCTGATGCACGCCAAGGCCAAGGCGATCCAGGCGGTCGGGGGCGAGGTCGTGCCGGCGATCATGTACGGGCTGACCGACCTCCACACCGACGAGTTCTTCGCCGACCGCGCCCGCGAAATGGCGAGCTGGGACGGCGTCAACACGATCTACGTCGAGGACGCGCCCGGAGTCCTGACCCCAGAGCGCGCGGCGACGCTGCTGCCGGCGCTGCAGGAGGCGACGCCCGGCGTCCGCCTCGAGCTCCACGTCCACAACACCACCGGCCTCGCCCCGCTCGTCTACGTCGAGGGGATCAAGGCCGGGATCGACATCATCCACACCTGCTCGCTGCCGATGGCGAACGGCCCCTCGCTGCCCTCGACCGAGGCGATGGTCGAGATCGTCGAGGAGCTCGGGCACACCCACAGTCTCGAGACCTCCCAGCTGGAGCCGGTGGCGACGCACTTCGCCCGCGAAGCCAATCGCCTGGGCTGGGAAACCGGGGTGCCGAACGAGTACCGGCTGCTGCCCTACCGCCACCAGCTGCCCGGTGGCATGACCGGGACGCTGAAGAACCAGCTCGCCGAGTACGGGATGCCGGAGCGCTTCCCCGAGGTGGTCGACGAGATCGTCCTCGTCCGCGAGGAGCTCGGCCAGCCGATCATGGCGACGCCGTTCTCACAGTTCGTCGGCATCCAGGCGGTGCTCAACGTGGTGCTCGACGAGCGCTACAAAGTCGTCCCCGACGAGGTCC
Organism: Solirubrobacterales bacterium; assembly: GCA_036262475.1. Lineage (GTDB taxonomy): Bacteria > Actinomycetota > Thermoleophilia > Solirubrobacterales > 70-9 > VAYN01. The sequence continues at coordinate 2,305 of DATAIY010000456.1, read as the reverse complement.
TCCACTACGCGCTCGGTCACTACGGGCCGCTGATGCGGCCGATCCAGCCGGAGATCGCCGACCGGATCTTCTCCCAGCCGCGGGTCAAAGACCTCGCAGGCTGGGAGCGCCCGCAGACGACCCTGGAGGAATTCCGCAAGCAGCTCGGCCCCAACCTCTCCGATGAGGAGCTGCTGCTGCGCTACCTGGCACCGGAGGAACACGTCGACAAGATGCTCGCCTCCGGCCCGCTGCGGCTCGAGCCGCCGGCCACCTCGCCGGATCTGGGAGAGCAGCTGATGGAGCTGATCGCCAGCGCCGAGTCGCGCCCGATCTCCCACCTCTCGCTGAGCCAGCCGGGGATCACGATCGACCTGCGTCGCGACTGACGCCGCGGCCGGGGGAGCCGAACCTCAGGACCTGTTGGCCGCGAGCAGTCCGCGGACCGCGACCTTGGCGATCTTGCCGCTCGCGGTCTTCGGCAACTCCTCGACCGTGACCACGACGGTTGGGCACTTGTAATGGGCGATCCGCTTGCGGCAGTGGGCGATCACCTCGTCGGCGGCGACCTCGGCCCCGTCGGTCGAGGTGACGACAGCGCACGGCGTCTCGCCCCAGCGCTCGTGCGGGAGCCCGATCACGGCGACTTCCTCGACCCGCGGATGCGTCGCGACCGCCTGCTCGACCTCGATCGAGGAGATGTTCTCGCCGCCGGAGATGATCAGGTCCTTCTTGCGGTCGACGATCCAGACGAAGCCCTGCTCGTCGGCGCGGCCGATGTCGCCGCTGCAGAGCCAGCCCTCTGAATTGAACGCTTCCGCGGTCTCGGCCGGCTTGCGCCAGTAGCCGGCGCAGATGTTGCGGCCGCGCAGCTGGATCTCGCCGACGCCGCCGAGGTCCAGCACCGCTCCCTCTTCGTCGACGATCCGCGCCTCGACGTGGAAGAAGGGTCGCCCGATCGAGCCCGGCCGCTCGGCCTGGTCGCCGGGCCCCATCGTCGTCGCCGAGGAGGTCGTCTCGCTGAGGCCGTAGCCCTGGCGGTGGTCGAGCCCGAGCTCGGCGAAGCGGTCCATCAGCGGCTGCGGGCAGGCGGCGCCGCCGGAGCCGACGAAGCGCAGCCGGCTGAGGTCGAGGCCTGCGAGCTCCTCGGTCGCCAGCATCATCTGCCAGGCGGTCGGGGTCGCGAACCAGCCGTGATCTGCTCGCGCTCGGCGAGCCGCATCGCCTCCGCCGGGTCGAAGTCCTCCATCAGCACGACCTTGCCGTCCTTGTATAGAAGGGGGACGGTGAGGATGTAGAGGACGACGTGGAAGATCGGGTTGACAACGACGGTCGCGTCGTCGCCGCGCAGGTCCCAGTCGGCGAGGTAGTTCTGGACGTTGACGAGGACGCCCTCATGGGTGAGGACGGCGCCCTTGGGCGGGCCGGTGGTGCCCGAGGTGTAGACGATCGAGACCGGGTCCTCGGGCTTCACCGGATGCGGCTCGGCCGGCTCGGCGGCGTCGCGCCAGGCGGCGTACTCGGCACCGGGACCGTCGACGCTGAGGACCCGGACCCGCGTCTCCTCGAGCTGCTCCAAGGCGGCGGCGACCGCCTCTGCGGTGTCCTCCTGGACGACCGCCAGGCTCGAGCCGGAGTCGCCCAGCGCGTAGGCGACCTCCTCGCTGGCGAGGCGGAAGTTGAGCGGCACGAAGATCGCCCCGGCGCGGGCGACGCCGAAGAGGAGCTCGAGGAACTCGACTCGGTTCTTCAGCGCGACCGCGACGCGGTCCCCGGGCCTGACGCCGGCATCGTGCAGAGCGCCGGCGACGCGCATCGCAGCAGCGTCGAGTTCGGCGTAGGTGGTCCGCCGCTCGCCGTAGACGATCACCGTGCGGTCGGGATCCCGGCGCGCCCGCAGGCGATGATGATGGTGACCAGCGAGGGGTACCGGCGGCTGACCGACATCATGGTCGACCTCGCCGCCCGTGTCTGCGACGGCAAGCTCGTCGCGATTCATGAGGGCGGCTACTCCTCCTCCTACGTGCCGTTCTGCGGCGCCGCCGTGATCGAGGGCCTGCTTGGCCTCGACGAGCGGATCGAGGATCCCTACATCGAGGCCTTCCGCGGGATGGGCTACATGGACCTGCAGCCCCACCAGGACGCGGTGATCGTGGAGGCGGCGAAGGTGGCAGCCGCGGTGCCCGCGAGCACCTGAGCAGTCTGGGGAAGCGATGAGCCGCGCCTACCCGAGCGACAACATCGGCTCTTGGACCAGCCTGCGGGCGCGCCGGGATCCCGAACGCACGGCGATCGTCTGGCGGCGAGCGGCGGACCACCTACGCCG
>DATAIY010000455.1:0-5400 GCA_036262475.1 Solirubrobacterales bacterium | reverse complement strand
AGAAGCGCGAATGGGAGGCGCAGTAGCCGTAGTCGGCGGCGTCTCCGAGGGCCGAGCGCCGCGTTGTCTTGACCGAGCGAGCGCACTCCAGCGGCGTCGAGACGATCAGCAGCAGGTTGTCGTGGAAGCCGGGGCTCTGGGCGGCGAAGACGCCGATCAGCCACTCGATCGTCTCGGCCAGGCGGGCCCTGCGCTTGTGGAAGCCGGGCTGGGGGGGCAGCTCGGGGAAGAGGTCGGAGAGCCGCTTGGCCGCGACTGCCAGGAAGCGCCGGTCGGAGGGGATCCCCATGATCGCCTGGGCGACGCAGAGCGTCGCGACCACGGCGTCGGTGACCCGACGACGGGCGTTTCCGGGCTTCTCAGGCAGGAGATCGTCTGCCGTGCAATAAACCGCAGTGCGGAGAGTGTCGAGGTCGGCGTGCATCGTGGCCTTTCGGTCGACGGTTGCTTCAGCACCGTCGACTTCGGCCTCTCTGCTTCAAACCCCTTGATCACGGGGATTCCCGTGGAATCAACCATCTAGAGGTCGACCGGCGACATGTCGGCGTAGCGATCGCCGGCGGCGACTCCGGCTGGGGCGAGCTCGTCGATCCGGCGCAGGTCCTCGTCGCTGAGCTCGACCTCGGCGGCGGCGACGTTCTGCTCCAGGTACTGAACGTGCTTGGTGCCCGGGATCGGAACGATGTCCCTGCCCTGGGCGAGGACCCAGGCCAGGGCCAGCTGGCCGGTGGTGACGCCCTTCTCCTCGGCGAGCTCCTCGACCCTCTCGACGAGCTCCAGGTTGCGGTCGAAGTTCTCGCCTTCGAAGCGCGGGCTGAGGCGCCGGAAGTCGCCCTCGGGGAGATCGTCGATCGAGCGGAAGCGGCCAGTGAGGAAGCCGCGGCCGAGCGGGCTGTAGGCGACAAAGCCGATGCCGAGCTCACGAACGGTGGGAAGGATCTCGTCCTCGGGAGCACGGCTCCAGAGCGAGTACTCGGTCTGCAGGGCGGCGATCGGGTGGGTCGCGTGGGCGCGGCGGATCGTCTCCGGGCCGGCCTCGGAGAGTCCGAGGTGGGCGACCTTGCCCTCCGCGACGAGCCCCGCCATCGCGCCGACGGTCTCCTCGATCGGAACCTCGGGGTCGACGCGGTGCTGGTAATAGAGGTCGATCCGCTCGACCCCAAGGCGCTTCAGCGAGTCCTCGCAGCACTGGCGCACGTACTCGGCGTCGCCGCGAATGCCGAGGCGCTCGCCGTTCTCGCCGCGGACGTTGCCGAACTTGGTCGCGAGCACGACCTGCTCGCGGCGGCCGGCGATCGCCTCGCCGACCAGCTTCTCGTTCGTGAACGGCCCGTACATGTCGGCGGTGTCAAGGAGGGTCACGCCCAGGTCGAGGGCGCGGCCGATCACTTCCCTGGCCTCGGCCTCATCAGTCGAGCCGTAGAACTCCGACATCCCCATGCAACCGAGTCCCTCGGCCGAAACCTCCGGTCCCGACGCACCGAGCTTTCTGGTTTCCATCCTTGCCACACCTTTCTCTTCGAAAATTCGCTCGCCGCGGCGTTGCTGGGACGCCCGGGCGAGGAGCAGTATCACCGAGTGACGCCGCGAAGCTCGCCGTCACCCGTCGGCTGGGATCGCCTCATCGGCCTCGCCGTGATCGGCCGACTCGCGCTCCTCGGCGGGCGGGGCGTCGCGGTCGGGAAAGCGGTGTTCGTCGCCATGGCTGGCGTTGTCCACGAGCTGGCGCTCGGCGAGCTCGAAGCCCTCCGACTCGCCCTCGCCAGCCTCGGCGAGCGGCTGCTCCGCGGGGTCGTCGCTGTCCTTCGGCGCCGTGCCGCCGATCTTCGCGGCTTCCGCCGCGGCGGCCTCCTCCTCTTCCTCGACGATCGCCTCGTCGCGCTCTTCGCCTGGCGCGATCATGCAGAGGGAGTCTGCGGCACCTCTCCGGCCTCCGAGCCGGTGCGGGCGAGCATCCAGCCGACGAGCCCGCCGACGACGCAGCCGACCGCCAGCAGAGTGGTCGTCCTCAGCGGTTCCTGCTTGAGCCTGGAAGCCTTACCGTGGGCCGTGTGCTTTGCGGTCGACTTGACCGCCTTGCGAGCGAGTTTCTTCTTGGTCTTTGCCATGCTCATGACCTACCCGTTTCACCAGCAGGCAATCCGGGGTTGGAGCCGAGAGCGATGCCCTTCACCGCGATCCTCGACCTCGACGGGACCCTCGTTGACACCAACTACCACCACGCGCTCGCCTGGCATCGGGCCCTGCGCTCGCGTGGGCACACCGTGCAGATCTGGCAGATCCACCGCCACATCGGGATGAGGGCGATCAGATCGTCGCTGCTCTGATCGGTGAGGAGGCCGAGGCGGCGGAAGGAGACGAGATCCGCGACGCCGAGGCCGAGGCCTATTCCGAGTTGATCGACGAAGTCGAGCCGATGCACGGCGCCCGCGGGTTGATCGAGGACCTGCGAGAGGAGGGCTCGACGGTGATCCTCGCCAGCTCCGCCAAGCAGGACGAGATCGACCACTATCTGGATCTGCTCGCCGCCCGGGACCTGGTCGACGGCTGAACCACGTCAGCCGACGTCGAGCGAACCAAGCCGTCGCCCGATCTCGTTCACGCGGCGCTCGGCAAGGCGGGCGGAGACGGGCCGGCGCTGATGATCGGCGACTCGACCTGGGACGTGAAGGCGGCGAGCGCCGCCGGCGTGCCGACGCTAGCGGTCCTCAGTGGAGGCTTCTCCGAGGCCGAGTTGCGCGAGGCCGGCGCCGCCGATGTGATCGAATCAATCGGCGCTCTGCGGGTCGACCGTCAGTCGGTCGAAGCGCTGCTGGCCAGATAGACGGCGGAGAGGTCCTTGTCGCCGTGCTCCCGGGCCGCCTCGGCGAAGCGCTTGGCGATCGCCTCGAGCATCGGCAGGTCGAGGTCGGCGAAACTCGCGGCCTGGATCACCAGGTCGGCATCCTTCGCCGCCAGAGCCAGGCGGAAGGAGGGCGCGAACTCGCGCGCGATCATCGACCTTCCCTTCGTCTGCATGTAGGGCAGGTCCAGCGGCCCGCCGGATACGGCGTCGAACGCCAGGGTCGGGTCGACTCCGATCGCCTCGGCGAGGGCGATCATCTCCGCGACGCCCTCGACGACGGTGACGATCCAGCTGTTGACGACGAGCTTGAGGAGGGTGCCGGCGCCGGCCTCGCCGGCCCAGATCGTCCGTTTGCCGACCGCGTCGAAGATCGGCTCGAGAAGCTCGCGACCGTTGTCGGGGCCCGAGGCCAGGACCACCAGCTCGCCTGCCTCGGCGGGCTGCTTGGTCCCCAGCACCGGAGCGTCGACGAAGCCGAGCTCGGCGTGGCGCGCGAGCTCGGCGCAGCGCTCCGTGCCGGCGATGCCGATCGTGCCCATCTGAAGCCAGACCGCCCCCGGCTCGGCCACGCCGCCGACCCCGTCGGGACCGTCGAATACCGCGATCCGTCGCCTCGTCGTCGCTCAGGACCGTCAGCACGACACCGGCACCCCCCACGGCCTCCACCGCCGTCTCGCAGGCCGTCACATGCTCGAGTGAGGCGAGATCCTCGATCTTCTCCGCGGTGCGATTCCAGGCGCGGACCTCGATCCCGGAGCGAGCGAGATTCCGGGCCATCTCGCCCCCCATCGTGCCGCCGGCCCCGAGAACGGCGACAACCGGCGCGGTCAACGCGCCCCCACGACGGCGTGCGTGGACGCTCCCGCTTGCTGCCCTTCTTTCAACGTGTGCGGCGACATCTTTTTCTCCCTCTCTGCGTTGCCCCGGTCAGCTGGTCGCGGCGGGGTCTGCAGACCCTCGGGGACGCCCTCGGCAAACTGCTCGATGGTCTTTTCATTGAAGGCCTCGAGGTCGTCCGGCTTGCGGCTGCAAACAAGGCCCTGGTCGGCGTGAACCTCCTCGTCGACCCACTCGGCGCCGGCGTTGCGCAGGTCGGTCCGCAGGCTCGGCCATGAGGTCAGGGTGCGGCCGCGCACCACGTCGGCCTCGACCAGCGTCCAGGGGCCGTGGCAGATGACCCCGACCGGCTTGCCCGCCTCGAAGAAGACTCGGATGAACTCGACGGCCTCCTCTTTCGTCCGCAGCTGGTCCGGGTTGGCCGACGCCGCCCGGCAGGACCAGGCCGTCGTAGTCGCTCGCGTCGGCATCGCCCACCGCCCTGTCGACCTCGAACTTGTCGCCCTTGTCGAGATGATTGAAGGCCTGCACCTTGCCCTCTTCGGGTGCCATCAGGTCGGTGCTCACACCGGCGTCTTCGACGGCTTGGAGAGGCTCGGTCAACTCGACCTGCTCAACTCCGTTGGCCATCAGGAAGGCGATCTTCTTACCCTGCAAACGATCGCTCATCGAAGCCTGCTCCTTCGTTTGTCGTGTATCACCCGCCGACCCGAGCGCCGAACCATGGCGAGCTCTGGCCGGCAGGCTGTCCACTCGTCAATTACCCGTGCCGTCGGGCAGCAAACTGCGCGGCCAGAGCCGGCGCGCGCGGACCACGTTGGCCTCGGCGCCGAGCACGGTGAAGAAGGCGCCGAGGTGGATCCAGGCGAGCAGGCCGATGACCAGGGCGAAGGTGCCGTAGACCGGAGTCGCGCTGCGAACCTCGTGCGAGATGTACCAACCGCCGACCAGTTGCAACAGCTCCCAGCCGATCGTCGCGACCGCGATGCCCGGGAGCAGGACGGGGAAGGCGACCTCGCTCGTCGTCAGCAGGCGGAAGACGGCGCCGAAGACGACCAGGTTCAGGGCGGTGGCGATGAGGATGCCCCAGACCGGACCGAGAAGGTCGGATCCGCCGGCGACGAGGCCGGAGACGCCGGTCGAGACGACCGCGAGCCCGCCCAGCAGGAGCAGCAGCCCGATCGCGCGCAGGCGAGAGCCGAGGAAGCCGCGGCGAGAGTCGTCGGGCACGCCCCAGACCCGGTCGAAGCTCTGCTCGGTCTCCAGCACGACACCGAGCCCGGCCAGCAGCGAGCCGACGATCCCGACAGCCAGGGCGACGCCGCTGCCGGTCAGCATGCCCCCGCGCAGCTGATCGCCGATCACCGGGAACTGGGAGAGGGTCGAGTCGACCACCTTTTCACGCAGTTCCGGGTTGCCGGCGAGCAGGTAGCCGAGGACCGTGGTCATCAGCAGCAGTAGCGGGAAGAGCGAGAGAAAGGCCCGGTAGGCGATCAGCGAGACCATGCCGCCGCCTTCGTCTTCGCTGAACTTCTTCACGACCCCGATCGGTGCCGCCAGGTAGCGACGCCGACGCTGAAAGCGATCGAAGCTGCGCAGCGGGGCCTTCGGGTCCATCGATGATTCCTACCCAATCGGCGCGTTGCTAGCCGTCAGGAGTCGTGCGCCGGCCGGCCGACAACCCCCCACCGGAGCAATCGGATCGGCGCCGCCGGGAG
>DATAIY010000454.1:0-9830 GCA_036262475.1 Solirubrobacterales bacterium | reverse complement strand
TCCTTCAGCCGATCGCGCGCAACATGGAGCGGTTGCTAAGCCGCGGGTGAGGCGGATGACGCTCGCACTCGACCCTTAGGGCACCTTCCACAGGCGGGACCTCATCTGGCGCCCACTGCGGGCGAGGCCCAGCGCGAGGTGGAGTTTCGGCCTAGCCAAGTCTCCACCCTCCCCGGTTGCCGCGGTGCCCTTGCGCTCGCAGCCGTGAATCGAATCCACACCGGCACTGCCGCGACAGTGGCCGAAGCCGGCGCCGCCTCGCAGGCTATCGGCGCCGCGGCTGCCCTTAGCCGGCATCGCCCTTGAGCAGGTCCGGGCCGCCACGAGCGAGGAGGCGATTTCTGCCGGGGCCGCCGAAGACTCGGTCAGCGGCCGAGCCGGCGCCGACATAGTCGTTACCCGCTCCTGCGCAGACCAGGTCCCGGCCCGCCAACGATGGGATCGTCTCCCTGCCGCCGAGGGCGACAATCACGTCACGCCCGCCGGTGCCGGTGAGGACGTCGTCGCCTGCCGTTCCGGTGATCGTGGCCGGTACTCCGCGACAGGTTGTCGTGCCGAGGACGCGGGTCGTCGCCGTTGCCTTGTTGTCGGAGGAGACCGGCTGCTTCATCGCCGGACTCCTCGGGCCGAAGGCTTCTCGCAGCGTCAGAATGGCCGACTCCTGACAAGACACGCGGTTGCCAGCGACTCAGGCGTTGTGAGGGTCGCCTGCGCTCTGCAGCGTGAGGAGCATCCCGAACTGAAACATTGATCTTGACCGCGGGAGCATCGGCAACGGTTTCCGAGCAAGCGGGAGAGATGGTCAGACCGACCCATTGCGCAGGAGGATCCGTAGGTTCTACGGACCTGTAACCAAGCCCTCTACGGATGCGAGCGGTGCCGCCAAGGCAGAGGATGGCGACGGGCGGAAAGGCCGTCCCCGAGGACTGGAAGGAGTCCGAGAATGGCAATCGCAGACAGATCGGTGAAGTTGTCGGAGGACGTGTTGGAGGAGCTCAAGGACGGGCAGGAGGCGGCGATTGACGCGGTTCGCGGCTTCGTTCGCAAGGTCGACGACACGCTCGCGGGGTCCGCGAGCCCCTCGCAGGTGGAGGAGATCGTCGACTCGGCCCTGAAAATGGCCGACAGGCTGGTTGAGACCCAGTACGAGTTCCTCAAGAAGTTCGTGCACAGCGCCGGCAAGTCGTTAGAGACGTCCGGCGCCGCCAAGGGCGCCGCACCCAGCAAGCCAAAAGCAAAAGCCAAAAGCAAAGCAAAAGCCAAAAGCAAAGCAAAAGCAAAAGCCAAATAGACGTCAGCGGCCCAAGCTGTCGATCAGCAGCCGGTACCCGGCATCGGCATGCCGTCGCCGAGGGCGCCGCCCACGCTCACACCGTCGCCCGCGCCCACAACGGCCGCGTCAGGCTTCGGCTCTCGCGGATCGAGCGCCTTCATCGTGGCCGCTACGTCCTGCACCTCGCCGGGCGCCCGAAGGGGACGGTGTTCGTGGTGCGGTAGGGAGAGGCGCCGGCGGCTGGCAGGGCCGGCCCGTTTTCGTCTGAGTTGCCTTACTGCTGGGTGAGTCCCGAGAGGTCTCGACGCTCCTCATCTTCAGGAGTGGCCAAGCGCCCGGCAAGCCTCGCGCAGCTTCGCGCCCTCACCCGCGAGGCCGCCTTCTTCGCAGCTGAGGGCCGTGCCGGAGGTCAGGATTCGCCACTCGTCGTTGACCAGGCGGAAGAAGACCTGCTCGGTGTCGTAGCAGTGGCGGACGCCGGGCTGGCAGACCGAGCGGTCGGGTACGGCGAACACCTGCGCATACCCATTGCGACAGCGCCTCACCCGTGCTTCCACGATGCGCAGCTCCTTGGCCTGGTTGTCGATCGCGTCCCGGAGGATCGGCAGGAACGCCTGCGGGTCGCAGGAGGCACCGGACGTTTCGGTTTGCTTCGTCGCCCCACCACCACCACATCCAGCGAGCAGAGCGAATGCGACCAACGCGACTGACGCGATCGCTCCTACCCCATTGGTGAAGCTCCTTCCAAACCCGCCGAACATAGTCCCAAGATCACAAGTAAGGGACAGCCAAGCGGGCGACTCAAACTCGCCGCTGGAGCTGGGAGTCGAGCTTGGAGACCTCTGCCTTCAGCTGTCTCAAGTCGTCATCCAGCTCGGATACGAAGTGAACGAGCTCCATGAGCAGCTGGTCGACGTCGACTTTGCGCTGCTCGCGAAGTTCCTCCAACAGCCCCTCGAGGTGCTCGCGCCTGATCTCACGATCCATAGGACGGATCGTAGGCCTTGCCCGCGAATCGTCATCCGGGACAACCCCCCGCTTGGTATTCGGCTTTTCACCGATGACAGGATGGGCCGGTGGCGTAGCCTGGCGCTTATGAGCGAGCCAAGCATCATCGACCGCAGCGTCGAGAAGGCACATATCTGGCTGAATGATCTTGCCGAGCAGCTCGGCACTAATGACCATCGGCAGGCTTACCGCGTGCTGCGCGCCTATCTCCATGCCCTCCGCGACCGCCTCCCGGTCGACGAGGCGGCGCAGCTCGCGGCTCAGCTTCCGGAGCTGATCCGCGGCATCTACTACGAGGGCTGGAATCCCAGTTCCACCCCGGTCCGCTACCGAGACCTCGCCGACTTCCTGGACCGGATCTCCGCCGACGCCGGCCTCGACGGCGAGACCGCAGCCTCATACGCCGTCAGCGCCGCGGCGGCAGTGTTGCGGCGCCACGTCTCCGCGGGTGAGATCGAGGACGTCCGCGCGACTCTGCCTGAAGAGCTACGGCCGATCTTGGACTGACGATCCCTCGTAGAGTCGTCCCGACACCTGGTCACTGGGGAGTTCAGCGTTACGTGCGAAACCCCGGAAGGAATCAGCCAGGACGAGATGGTCAGGTTTGCGCTGGAGCCAGTGGCGGACCCCGCTAGGCGGACCCACGCCCCATGTCAGATCGGCTTCGGCCCGCCTTCAGATATTGCCCGCTGGGCGACAGTCCTCGAGAAGGAAACCTCCGCAAACGGCTCTGCAGCTGGGCCCTGGGCGATAGTCGGGCGATAGTCCTGCCGCGCATGAGGCAGAAATCGGCCTCCTGAGGAGCCCAATTGATCTCGGCCGAAGTGGGAGCGCGCCCGACAGGATTCGAACCTGTGACCTTCGGTTTCCTAGCCTGAGATTGAAATCGCCCCAAGGCGAATTGATCACGCTGCCTGGGGAGAAGAAGATGCAGGTCGTGATCGAGCTGCGCCCGCCCGACGGCTCGACCACCCGCTACCCACATCACCCTCGAGTGGGCCCAGCGCTGGCCCTGCGAGGAGATCTGGAAAGCGCGGAAGCCGGGCGGCCGAACCGCGTAGATCGATCACCGCGCAGGGACGCTCCCCGATGGGAGCCGATCGTCGATCGCTAGGCGAGACCGTGGTCGCGCTTGGCCTCCTCCTCCATCTTGTCCAGGCGCGTGTAGTAATCGGAGAACTCGTTCAGATGGGCGAGGGCGATCTTGCCGGTGACGACGGCGTCGTCACCGGTGACGTTGGTGGCGAGGTCGTGGGTCCCGTGCTCGAGCTCGACATTCATCCCGGCCAGGAACTCCTCGACCTCGAACGGGGAGGAGGCCCAATCGATCCCGATCTGCTCGCCGATCCGGCGGGCCTCATCGCTGGTGAAGCTCTTCTGATTTGTCATGGGACAACCCTAGTGCCGGTGGTGGCAGCCGGTGAGGACGACCGGATCCCCGTGCCGCGGCCGCGAGATTTAGCTGGGCTTTGCCCGCCCTTTGACCGGCCTTGGAGGCGGTCGCCTAACTTCGTTGCAGGCGAAAGGAGAACGGAGATGACGAACTCGAAGACCACACGCAGGACGCCGATCACCGACCGGGCGGATCGGGCCGATCAGAGGGTTCGCATGATCGAGGAGACGGTCCTGATGATCCGCGGCGAGTGGCCCGCGGTGGCCCTCGGCCTCTGCGAGGCCGTCAACCGGGCCTCGGGCCTGGTCTTCGCGCCGCCCGCCGCCCTCGAGGACGCGATCGAGGAGACGGCCGCGGAGGCGAGCCGCCTGGTCGAGGACCTCTACGGTCACGCCGCCGCGCTCGAGGTGAAACGCCTCGCCGCCGTCGACCCGGTTCCCACCGCCCACAGGAGCGCTCGGCGCCCGCGCCTGCGCGGACATCGCCCTCGCTCCGCCCTCGCGCATCGGGTGTAGGTTCGCAGCACCGAGGGATGTTCGAGTCTCTTGGGGCCCGCGGTTCGCGACTTCGCCCTGACCGTGGTCTGCCCCTGAGCGGCGTCTCGCCACCCCCGGACCGCGCCCCGGCGCCGACGCGCACGACCGCACCTGGCGGTCGATACGGGAAGCTGCGAGAGCCTCCCCCGTCTCGTCCTCCACTCACTCTTCCAGGAGGATTCACAGATGCAGACTTCGCGAGACGGATCAGACCGGGGCCCCCGCCCGCACCCACCACCTGTTTCGGCGCACCGCGATCGCCACGGCGGCGTCGGTGCTGCTGATCGCCTCCGCCGGCGCACCGGCCGCCCTGAGCGCCCCGAAGCAGAGCCCGAGGACGCTCCACCTGACCGGGCTCGTGACCAAGGTTCGCTCGCGCAGGACGGGGACGCAACCGAAGAGAGCGCGAACATCACCCTGCGATCGGGGTCGAAGAAGGTGGGCAGCCTCAGCTTCAGGGAATGCAGCGGTGAAGCCATCTCCTTCCTGGACTGCGAAGGAAAGGGCACCCTCAGCGGGCTCGGCTCGGGCCTCGATGTGCGGGCGACCTGGAAGTGCTCTGTGACCGGGACCGGGTGTTGCGCCTCGGTCAGCGAAGGCTTCTTCTTCGCCAAGACGGGCTCTCCCGTGGCGACGCTCCGGATCTAGACCGGGCAGGCCAACGTCCTCAAGCTCCACAAGCAGTTCCCCGTGGTGATTCATATCGGCTGAGCCGGAGCCGGGAGTCGGCTGAGCCGGAGTCGGCTGGCTGGCAGTCGGATCAGCTCCCCGGAGACCTGATCCCAGGCTCAGCCGGCTCCCCCCGAGTAGCGCAGCGAGCCCGGCGTCGTCAGCTCCTCGCCTGTCTCCAGCAGCGTCTTCAGGCCGGAGAGGATCATCGGCCAGCCGCCATAGAGTTCGGAGTTGGCGCCCTCATTCAGCTGGTCGTGGGTGACGGCCAGCCGGCAGGAGTCGCCGACCGGCTCGATCTCCCATGTGACTCTCGAGGTTCCTTCCCGCTCGACGTCCTCGCTCCAGAGCGCCGTGAAGCTCTGCACGAGCCGGCGCGGCGGATCGACCTCGAGGTTCTCGCCGGAGGCGATATCGATCACTCCCGGCACCCCCGACCGGTACTCCGAGCCGGGCGTCCAGTCCGAGGACGTCCCGACCCCGAAGCTGTACCTCCGCCTCGCCTTTTCGTCGGTGATCGCCTCCCAGAGGCGCTCCGGTGTGGTCTTGATGTAGATCTCGAACACGGTCATCGTGCCGCGGCCACCGACCACGGTGTAAAGCTGCTCCTGCTCCATCAGTTCTCCTCCTCGAGTTCCTGTTTGAGCTCGGTCAGCGCCGAGGCCCATGGCTCCGCGTACTTGCTGACCCAGCGCTCGTAGACGAGCCGGATCGGGACGGGGTTGAGGAAATGGAGCTTCTCGCGACCGCGACGCCTGGTCGTCACCAGCCCCGCCCCCTCGAGCACCCTGAGGTGCTTCATCACACCGAATCGCGACATCGGGAGCCGCTCCTCGAGTGCGCTCAGGCTCTGGCCATCCCGCTCGAATAGCCGATCGAGCAGGTCCCGGCGGGTCGGGTCGGCCAGCGCCCTGAAGACCTCGTCCATGAACGAGATATTAGGTGACTAAATGGTCACCTGTCAAGGGCGGCCCCATCTCTTCAGGCAGCCCCGCAAGGTGCTGACCGAGTGCCGTCGCCGTGCAGACGCCGCCGAAGCCGACCCGGCCCGCGGCCTCGAGGAGAAGACGCGCGGACCATGGTCGAGGGTCCCGACATATTCGGGCAGTGGTGGCCGTGGGGTCCCGGTCATGCCGGATCCCTGGCTGCCGTTCGGCGACGTCTGTCCGCTTGGGCTCGAGCCTGACGTCGGCGGTTGTCCACTCGAACATCCTGATCGGGCTCGTGGCGGCGGCGGTCAGCGGCCACAACTACAGCCAGGTGCTGCGCCAGCGCGTCTTCGCGCCTCTGCACATGACCAGGACCTCGCTTCCGGTCGGCTTCCGCCTGCCGGCCCCGCACGTGAGGGGGTATGTGCTCTCGCCGCCGACGCCGCCGACCGACGTGACCACGCTGCTCAGCATGTCGGGGGCCTGGGCCTCGGGGGGGATCCAATCGACCGCTGCCGACCTCAACCGGTTCATCCGCGGCTACATCGGTCGTAAGCTCTTCGGCCGCGCCACCCAGCGCCAGCAGCTGCGCTTCGTCAAGGGCCACTCCGAGCCCCCCGGGCCCGGGCGTCAACAGCGCCGGCCTCGGGATCTTCAGGTACGAGACCGGCTGCGGAACCGTCTATGGCCATACCGGCAACCTGCCGGGCTTCACCCAGTTCACCGCGGCGACCCTGGATGGCCGTCGCTCGGTCACGGTCTCCGCCAACGCCCAGGTCGTGCCGAAGTCGAAGAGCGCCGCCGTCCGCGCCGGCTTCGACGCCTTGCGCCGGGTCGATGCCCTGGCGGTGTGTGCGTCGCTGGTCGGGCGCTGAGCCGAAGGGCCCACCGGGCCCTGGAAAATCAGCCGGCGTCCCCTGCCCCGTCGTACTCGACCTGGCGCACGCGGGCCTCTCGGATCTTCACTTCGGCCTCCTCCCGGGACTTCCAGCCTCCGACCTCGACCAGCTTGTGCTCGAGGTCCTTGTAGACCGAGAAGAAGTGCGGGATCTCCAGTTTCAGCTGCTCGGGAAGGTCCTCGAGGCAGGTGACCCCGTTCCAGCCGGGGTCGCTGACGGGGACGCAGACGATCTTGTCGTCGATGCCCGCCTCGTCTTTCATCTCGAACATCGCCACCGGGTTGACCGGGATCACGCAGCCGGGGAAGGTCGCCTCCGAGACGCAGACGAGGCAGTCGAGCGGGTCCCCGTCCTCGCCCCGATGCCCGACCAGGAAGCCGTAGTCCGCCGGGTAGACCATCGAGGACGAGAGGAAGCGGTCGAGGACGATCCGCCCGCTCTCCTCGTCGTACTCGTACTTGTTGCGGCCACCCTTCGGGATCTCGACGAAGGCCAGGAGCTGTTCGCTGAGATCGACGTGCGTCATGCGGTCCCGCAACCCTAGCCGCCCCCGGGGCCTTTCCTTATAGAGGCCAAGTGGTACGTCACTCAGACGGAACGCACCAGATGCTGGTGGCCGGCGCGAGCCGCTACCCGGGTGGCGACGATATGGGCTGCAGGAGCCGACCGACCTTCGCTGGCTTCCCTCCGGGGTCGGTGCGGCAGTTGGCGAGAGTCACCCCCCCATTCGTCAAGGCGGGGGTACCGACGGAGATGGAGCCCGCTGCTCGGAGCGACCCCGCGGAGGCCGGAGCGGGGTGAGGACGGCGGCGTGACAGAGTTTCGAGCCCGATGACCTCGATCCTCAACCCGGAGCTGACCGAGATACCGATCGAGCGGCTGCGGCGCCGGCACAGCGCCAAGTGGGCCCGCTACCCGGCCGACGTGCTGCCGGCCTGGGTCGCCGAGATGGACTTCCCGCTGGCCGAGCCGATCAAGCTGGCCCTGGCCGATGCGGTCCAGCTGGACGACTGCGGCTACGCCTCGCCACGGGAGCTGGGCCTGGCCGAGGCCTTCGCCGGCTTCGCCGAGAGTCGCATGGGCTGGAGCGTGGACCCGGAGGCGGTCTCGCCCAGCTCCGACGTGGTCGGCGCGATCACGGCGCTGCTGCGCTCGATCGCAGAGCCGGGTCAGCGGGTCGTCATCAACACGCCGGTCTACCACCCCTTCTTCACCCTGATCGAGGAGCTCGGCTGCGAGCTGGTCGAGGCGCCGCTGGCCACAGGGCAGCAGCTCGATCCCGAGGCGATCGAGCGCTGCTTCGCCGAGGGCGCCGTCGCCCTGATCCTCTGCAGCCCGCACAACCCCACCGGCGGTGTGCCGAGCCGCGAGCGGCTGGTCGCGATCGCCGACGCGGCCGAGCGCCACAGCGCCTGGGTGCTTTCAGACGAGATCCACGCGCCGCTCACCCTGCCCGGCGCCCGGCACCTGCCGTTCCTGACCGTCTCCAATGCGGCGGCGGAGAGGGGCATCGCGCTCTGCTCGGCTTCGAAGACGTTCAACATCGCCGGCCTCCACTGCGCCCAGATCGTCACCGCCTCCGAGAGCGCCGCCGAGGTAGTCGGGCGGCTGCCCTTTGGGGCCACCCACTGCGGCCACCTGGGGGCGATCGCCTCGGTCGCCGCCTTCCGCGACGGCGGGCCGTGGCTGGACGACGTGATCGCGGTGCTCGACCACAACCGCGGCCTGCTGTCGGAGCTCCTGGCCGAGCATCTGCCAGAGGTCGGCTACGTCCAGCCACAGGCCGGCTACCTTGCCTGGCTCGACCTGCGCGCGCTTGACCTCGGCGAGGATCCCTCCGAGGCGATCCTCGAGCGGGGCCGGGTGGCGCTCAGCCCGGGACCCGCCTTCGGCCGCCAGGGCGCCGGCTTCGCGCGCCTGAACATGGGCACCTCGCCGGCACTGCTCGAGCAGGCGGTTGAGCGAATCGCCAAGGTGGTCGACCGTGGCTGACGTCGCCGCCGGGCCAAACCGAGACGAGCCGGGGACCGAGCCGATCGAGCTCGAGTCGCGGCGGTGGCTGGACGCGATCGAGCGCGAGACCGGGCCGCTGTCGCTTTTCGACGCCCACACCCACTTCGGCCGCAACGACCCCGACGGCTACAGGCAGGAGCCGGCGGAGCTGCAGGCGACGATGGAGCAGGCCGGGGCGCGCGCCGTGGTCTTTCCGATGTGCGAGCCGGGCGGATACCCGCCGGCCAACGACGAGGCGCTGGCCGCGGCCTCAGCCTCGGGCGGTCGCCTGGTGCCCTTCTGCCGGGTCGATCCCCACCGCAATGCGCTGACCGAGGCGAGGCGCTGCCTGGATGCCGGCGCTCGCGGCATCAAGTTGCACCCCCGCGCCGAGTCGTTTGCCATGCACGAGCCCGCGGTCGAGGATCTGGTGGCGCTGGCCGACGAACGGCGGGTCCCGGTACTGATCCACGCCGGCCGCGGCATCCCCGCCCTCGGGTGTGACACGGTCGACCTGGCTGAGCGCCACCCGGGCGCGCACCTGATCCTCGCCCACGCGGCGGTCAGCGATATTGCCTGGCTGTGGCGGCTGATGCCGGAGCTTCCGAACCTGCTCGTCGACACGTCCTGGTGGAACCCGGCCGATCTGATCGCGCTCTTCTGCCTGGTGGCTCCGGGCCAGATCCTCTGGGCCAGCGACTGCCCCTACGGGCAGCCGATCAGCTCGGCCGCCCTGCAGCTTCGCTGCGCCCTGGCCGCCGGCCTCGGCCGCGAGGCGATCGCCTCGATCGCCGGCCGTCAGATCGAGCGCATCCTGGCCGGAGAGGAGCCGGCTGACGCCGGCCCGCCGCCCGGCCCTCCCGGCCCGCTCGACCCCTCGATGGAGCGGGTCTGCTCGCACCTGCTGACCGGGATCGGCCGCGCCATGGCCGAGGGCGAGGTGACCGAGTCGGTCGCCCTGGCCCGCCTCGCCTGCGATACCGAGGGAGAGCATGCGTCCGTCTGCGAGGAGGTGATCCGCCTGCTCGACCTGGCCGAGCGCCACCACGGCCCACCGCCACCCGGCCGCCGCTTCCCCCGCTCGATCCAGTTCATCATCGCCGCGCTCGGCGTGGCCCGAACACCCGACGT
>DATAIY010000453.1:0-3190 GCA_036262475.1 Solirubrobacterales bacterium | reverse complement strand
GAACTGGGCGGCGCTGACGGTCGCCCGCAGGTGGTCGCCGGCGCCGGTTTCGTCGCTGACGTCGACCGCGGCGCCCGGAAGCGCCGCCTCGATCATCGCTCTCAACTCCGCCAGGTTGGCCATCGCCGGGATTGTATGTGGCCGTCGGCCTGCGTTAGAGCTGGGTTGCCATCAAACCGATCACGGCCGCCATCAGGCCGACGATCGCCGCGATCATTCCGGCCCCGACCCAGACGATCAGGCGTTGAAGGGCACCGATTTCTCCGCGAACCGCGCGGAAGTCTTCGTCGACTCGAGCGAAACCGGCATCCATGCGACGCCCGAGGTCATCGACCCGATCGCCGGGGCCACCCACTCTCCCGTTGAGATCGTCGAGACGTGAATCGGTCCAGTGACTCTGATCGACTCCATGCTCCAAGGCTAGGGCGAAATGACGCGCCTATGGTGCGCGGAAGTGTAACTTTGTGTCTGCGGAAGCGCAGCCGCCGCTAGCCGGTGATTTGCTGGCCGACGGTTTCGAGCATCTCCTCGACACGGACGAACTTGACCCGAGGTCGCCCGTGCGGCTCGCCGCGGCCGATCTCGGCCTGGTCGATCGCCTGCCAGTCCTCGAAGCTGACGTAGCGGATGCCGCGCTCGGCGAGCAGGTTCTCGACCGCGACTGGAGCCGGGTTCGGGGGGTCGAGCAGAGTCTGCGACTCGACGTCGGCGAGCAGGTGGGTGACGGTCTCCAGCGCGTCTTTCTTGTTGGTGCCGATGACCCCCGACGGTCCGCGCTTGATCCAGCCGGCGGTGTAGTGGCCGACCTTGTGGCCGGCGTCGTGGGAATCGAGCACGCGGCCACCGTCGTTGAGGATCAGCCCGCGCTTCTCGTCGAAGGGAACGCCCTCGATCGGGATGCCGGTATAGCCGACCGAGCGCAGCACCAGGCCGCACTCGAGCTCTTCGCGCTCGCCGGTGTCCTTGGCGCGCAGCGCGCCACCCGCCTCGACCAGCTCGTTGCGGCCGATGACGATCTTCTCGACCTTGCCGTCCCCCTGGATCTCGACCGGCGAGGCGAGGAAGCGGAGGACGATCCTCTGGTGCCTGCCCTCCGGGGTGCGCCGGGAGAACTCGCGCAGGGTCTCGACATTGACCCGGGTGGTCTTGTCGGCCTCGTCGGAATCGAGGAAGGCGGCACTGGCCTGGTCGAGCTCGACCTCGGCCGGGTCGACGATCACGTCGGCGTCCTCCATCTCGCCGAGCTCCCTGATCTCGGGGTTGGTGAAGGCGGCCTGGACCGGTCCGCGGCGGCCGAGTACGACGATCTCGCGGATCTTCTTCGCGTCGAGCATCTCGATCGCATGGTCGGCGGTGTCGGTCTGGCGCAACTCGTGGTCGCTCAGGGCCAGCATCCGGGCGACGTCCATCGCCACGTTGCCGTTGCCGATTACCACCGCGCGCTCGCAGGAGAGGTCGAAGTCCTCGGTGGTGTAGTCGGGGTGGGCGTTGTACCAGCCGACGAAGGCGGTGGCGGCGTGGCTGCCGGGCAGGTCCTCGCCGGGGACGCCGAGCTGCCGATCGGTCTCACAGCCGACCGTGAAGACGATCGCGTGGTAGAGCCGCTCCAGATCCTCGACCCCGATGTCTTGGCCGATCTTGACGTTGCCGAAGAATCGGAAGCCGTCGCGGGCGGCGGTTTTTTCATAGACCCGGATCACAGACTTGATCTTCGGATGGTCCGGAGCGACGCCGCCTCGGACCAGACCGAAGGGGGTGGGGAGGCGATCGAAGAGGTCGACCTGGGCGTGTAGGTCCTCGCCCTTGAGGATGTGCTCGGCGGCGTAGAAGCCCGACGGCCCGGCGCCGACGATGGCGACCCGAAGCGGGTTATCTGAGGTTCCAATCTTGCTCATCGGAACGCGGAAGAATAGGGAATACCGAGAGCGAGGCCGCTGTGCCCTCAGCCCTGCACCGGCGCGTCAGCAGCGACCGCGCTGGGTGTGCCATCAAGGGCGTCGAGCGCCCGGCCGACCGACATCGCGACGCAGGTGAAGATCGGCGTCTCCAGCTCGGTGTACTCGCTGGACTCGGTCGGGCGTAGCTCGTTGACGAGGTCGAGGAACATCCCCGGGTCGTCGGCCTCGAAGCAGACGACGAACTCCTGGTCGTCGATCCCGAAGGAGTAGGTCGTGTTGATCGTGATCTCGGGGTAGCGGCGGCCGACCTCGATGTGACTTTTCATGATCCGGCCGCGTTCCTCCGGCGCCAGCCCGTACCAGCGGCGCTGCTTGACCATCGGGTAGAGGAACAGGTACCTGCGGTCGGAGACGCAGATCTCCGGCCGCGCCTGCTCCTCGGAATAGGGCGAGCGTTTGGTCATCGAGAGGAACGAGTAGGGCGTCTCGGTCCATTTCGCCAGGCCGCTCTGGCCGAGGACGACGTGAAAGGTATGGATGTCGCCGAGGTTCGGGCTCTGGCTGAGCAGCACCAGGTCGACGTCGCCGCGCGTGCCTATGGTTGAGTAGGCGCGCAGCGAGCGGTCAATGCCGAAGTCCTCGCAGGCGGCGAGGAACTCCTGCTTGTCTGCGGCGCGCAACTCGGCGTCGCGGCGGCGCCAGGCGGGATCGATCTTGAAGAAGCTGAACTTGGCGAAAGTGCGGTCAGCCATCGGGGCCACGATAGCGCTCGTCCTGCTGCTGGTCGCGGCACCGGCGGCGGCCGCCAAGGAACCGCCTACGGTCGAGCTGGCCTGGCTACCGCCCGGCACGACGGTCGGCCAACTGGCGGCGGCGGGCTTCTCGCCGGGGCTGATGAGTGCCGGCCTCGGAGCCGTGCCTCCCGAGCAGACCTACCTCGACCTCACCCAGGGCAACCGTGTCTTCGAATCTCTCTACGACTCGCCACTCCCCCCGCTGGCCGGAGACTGTCCGAATTGGTGGACCTCCGTGGTCGAACGCGCAGAATCCGCACCCGCGGACATCGTCCCAGGTCTCTTAACGTCGTCTTTGGCGGCGGCTGGAGTGGGCGTGCGGGCGAGGGGTGAAGCGTCTTGTGCTTTTTCGCTTCATCGGCCCACGGACGGCGACAGCCGATCCGCGAAGAAGTCAAGCGAAGCCCCTCGCCCGCACGCCCGCGCTGCCGCACTCGGAGTCCGAAGTTCGACCCTGGACCGGCTCCCGCCGTTGATGCCGACCCTCCACGGCAACGA
>DATAIY010000452.1:0-12102 GCA_036262475.1 Solirubrobacterales bacterium | reverse complement strand
CAACGCCTTCTTCGGCACGATCATCGCCTGGCTGCTGGTTCGCGACAAGTTCCCCGGCAAGTCCGCCGTCAACGCCGTCATCGACCTGCCCTTCGCGCTGCCGACGATCGTCGCCAGCCTGATCCTGATCGAGCTCTATGGGGTTCACAGCCCGTTCGGAATCAACATCGCGCTCACCCGCGCGGCCGTGGTCGTCGCCCTGCTCTTCGTCACCCTGCCCTTCGTTGTCCGCGCCGTGCAGCCGCTGCTGATCGAGATGGACCGCGAGATGGAGGAGGCGGCGGCCTCGCTCGGCGCCAGCGGCTTCACGATCTTCCGCCGGATCATCTTCCCCAACCTGCTGCCCGGCCTCGCCGCCGGCGTCGCCCTCGCCTTCGCCCGGGCGCTCGGCGAGTACGGCTCGGTCCTCCTCTTCGCCGGCGGCCTCCAGGACACGCAGGTTTCCTCCGTCTTCATCCGCCAGCAGATCGAGTCCGGCAACAACACCGGGGCCGCGGCGGTCTCCGTCGTGCTGCTCTTCGCCGCGCTGGTGATGCTGGCCCTGATCACGCTGATCCAGCGCTGGAGCAGCCGCCACGAACGCAGCCCCGGGGCTGGGGCCGAGGCCGGTCTCACCGTGATGCCGATGAGCGGTGACTACACCGAGAAGGGAGGCGACGATGAGGACCGCTAGCTCGACGCGCAGCCGCTGGGGACTGCGCACGCTCGGGCTCGGTTACCTGACCCTGCTCCTGCTCGCGCCCCTGGTCCTGATCTTCTACAAGACCTTCGAACACGGGCTGGCGCCGCCGATCGACGCGATCACCTCGCCCAACGGCCTGCACGCGCTGAAGCTGAGCCTGCTCATGGTCGCGATCGCGGTACCGCTGAACACGGTCTTCGGGGTGGGCTGCGCGCTGCTGCTGGTCCGCCACCGCTGGAAGGGCAACGCGGTGATCGACGCAGTGATCAACCTCCCCTTCGCGATCTCCCCGGTCGTGATCGGCCTCTCCCTCTTCCTCCTCTACGGCACCAAGGGCTGGCTCGGGCCGACCCTCTCTGAAGCCGGACTGGAAATCCTCTTCTCGGTGCCGGGGATGGTTCTCGCCAGCATCTTCGTCTCGGTGCCGTTCGTCGTCCGCGAGACGGTGCCGGTGCTGCAGGAGATCGGCACCGAGCAGGAGCAGGCGGCCTCGACCCTCGGCGCCAACGCCTGGCAGACCTTCTGGCGCGTGACCCTGCCGGCGATCCGCTGGGGCGTCGCCTACGGGGTCGTCCTCACCACCGCCCGCGTCCTCGGCGAGTTCGGCGCGGTCTCGATCGTCTCCGGCTCGCGCTCGGGCGAAACCGAAACCCTGCCGCTCTTCGTCCAGAAGCAGTTCGACAACTTCGAATTCCCCGGTGCCTACGGGGCCTCAGTTCTCCTGGCCCTGCTCGCGCTCACCACTCTGCTCGCAATGAACGTCCTAAAACGAAAGGAGGACGCCTGATGGGAATCACAGTCGAGGGAGCCTCGAAGCGCTTCGGTGACTTTCAGGCCCTCAACGATGTATCCATCGATGTGCCGAATGGCTCGCTGACCGCCCTGCTGGGGCCCAGCGGGAGCGGCAAGTCGACCCTGTTGCGGGCGATCGCCGGGCTGGAGACGCTCGACGGCGGCCGCGTCACGATCGACGACGAAGACGTCTCGAAGAAGCCGACCCAGAAGCGCGAAGTCGGCTTCGTCTTCCAGCACTACGCCGCCTTTAAGCACATGACCGTGTTCGAGAACGTCGGCTTCGGGCTAAAGATCCGCAAGTGGGACAAGGCGAAGATCGCCGACCGCGTCCACGAGCTGCTGCGTCTGGTCCAGCTCGACGGTCTCGCCGACCGCTATCCCTCCCAGCTCTCCGGCGGCCAGCGCCAGCGCATGGCGCTGGCCCGGGCGCTCGCCGTCGAGCCGCAGGTGCTGTTGCTCGACGAGCCCTTTGGGGCACTCGACGCCAAGGTCCGTAAAGACCTGCGCACCTGGCTGCGGCGGCTCCACGAGGAGATGCACGTGACGACGATCTTCGTCACCCACGACCAGGAGGAGGCGATGGACGTCGCCGGCCAGCTAGTGGTGATGAACGAAGGGCGAGTCGAACAGTCCGGCAGCGCCGACGACCTCTACGAGCATCCCGCCAACGAGTTCGTGATGAGCTTCGTCGGCGAGGTCAACCGGCTCGGCGAGAGCTTCGTGCGCCCACACGACATCGAGGTCGTGCTCGACCCCGACGATCGCACCGAGGAGGGGCTGGTGCAGCGAATCGTCGCCCTCGGCTTCGAGATCCGGGTCGAGTTCGTGCTCGGCGACGGAACCGAGGTCTGGGCGCAGCTGACCCGCGCCGAGTTGCAAAGGCTGGAGCTGCGGGAGGGGCAGATCGCCTACCTGCGGCCGGTCCAGGCCAAGAGCTTCAACGGTTCGGCGCCGTCCACCGACCATGGGGCCTCGACTCCCCATGGCACTCAGGACGGCGGCGACGCAGAGGTTTCTGCAGCCGTCTGAAGGGGCGACGGGCGGGGCGCGCTTTTTGCCGGGTGGCGCCCCGCCCCATCCGCCATGCCTCTCATCGTGCTGCTATTCTTGAGTTAATGACTCGACAAACTCTAGAAAGGAGCAGGAGATGAGCAAACGGGTCTCCACCACGACCTTCGTCTCCAGGGGCCGGCTCGCCGGCCTTGTCAGAGACGAGAACCCCGCCGGCACCGGGCAGAACCGGACCAGCCGAGCCGCCAACCGCGACTCCGGACAGGCTGCGGCCGACGAGGCGCTCTACTACCGGGCCCGCCTCATCCTCGGCGACGCCCTCCCCCGCCCCAGCCGCTGAGCGGCTGGGGCAATCCCACACTCCGGCCCCGGACCGCGCCTTCAACCTCCAGCGCGGTCCGGGGTGCCGGGTGCTTCCTATTTGCTCCCCGTGGAGCCTTCGGTGGCGGCTTCCACTTCTTCGGGCTGCGGGTATGCCTGGACCGCGAGGTTCCAGCTTTTCAGCGTGAACGTCACTTTCGAGGCGCCGGCGTACTGGATCGCAACCGTATGACCGCCCTTGCCCAGCACAGTCGTCTGGACGATCGTGTGGACCAGCGCCGCCGGGGTCGGCGAGCTCGCGGTCGCCGGGGCGAAGTTGACTTTCCCGGTGGACTGGCCATCGACCAGGATCGAGACCGGGCAGGCCTGGTCAGCGGCTGGTTTTTCCGCGGTGCAGATCGCGGTGCCGGAGAACGAGACCACCGCCGAGCTGACTTTTGCCTTAGTCGCGAACGAGGTGAACGCGGTCGGGATGTAGCCGGCCGTCGTCGCCGACACTGGGCCAAACAGCGCCGTTCCAGCTGCGATGCCGACAACGGGCGGCAGCGGTGCCGTCGCCTTGGCGACGTAGAGGTTCGAGGCCGCCTTCTTCTTCAGATAGAGCGTCCCCGCCTTCTTGTTGGTGACGTAGACCTTGGCCGCTTTCTGGTTCGTCAGGAACGACTGGGCTACCGATGGGACCACCGTCGCCGAAGTGGCGACCACTGCCGCCAGGACGACGACGGTCGCCGCTCGAGGGGTGGAAATCCTTCTTTTCAGCAATTGATCCTCCATGTCTGCGGCGCGCCGGATGGCCCTGCTCACTCCTGCCGGACGGCCTTTCTTTACTAAGTGAGTCAATAAACTACAGAAACTGCTAGCTTAAGGCGATCAAGTTGGTCAACAAACTCTGGTTAACCCGGCAGGAAAGGAATCACCACAGATGAGAATCAAGACCCTCGCCATCACGGCGATCGCCCTGTTGGGCCTCGTCGTACCGGCTTCGGCCGGCGCCGTGACCCTGATCGGGTCGGGCTCCGTGGCCGCGCAGCCTGTGCTGCAGGCGCTCTTCAAGGCCTATGAAAAGAAAGTCAAAAAGAAGGTCAAGTTCGTCTACACCGCCAACGGCGGCAACGCCGGCGTCAAAGACGTGCAGAACGGAACCAGCCAGTTCGCGGGACAGGCCCGCACCCCGCTCCCCAGCGATGCCGGGACCACCTACATCAAGTTCTACCTCGATGGTCTCTGCATGGACGTCAACAAGTCGAACAAGCTGAGCAACATCAGCATCCAGCAGACCCACGACATCTACCGCGGGCTGCTGACCAACTGGAGCCAGGTTGCCGGTTCGGGGCTGACCACCACGATCGACCCGGTCGGCCGCGACACCAACGGAGGGACCTACAACTTCTTCCTCCAGGCGGTCCTCAACAACGAACCGCCGGCGTCGAACGTCAACGCTCTGACCGCCGACGGCCTCGTCGTCAACGCGGTCAAGCAGGATCCGAACGCGATCGGCTACGCCGGCCTCGCCTGGCAAGGCAGCAAAGGCCTCAAGGCGGTGAAGGTCAACGGCGTTCCCTGCCAGGCCAACAAGATCAGCGTCGAGCCGCTCAAGTACCCGCTCTCGCGCTACATCTTCCTGGTGCTGCCGGGAGACGGAACCTCAAGCCCGCCGGCGCTGACGAAGTTCATCGACTGGGCGCGGAGCAGCCCGCAGGCGGGTGAAGTGATCTCCAAGGCCGGTGGAGTCCCGGCGTTCAACAAGAAGCCGAAGAAGCACTAGTGGACGAGGAGTACACCGCGGAGTACGGCCCCCGGTGGTCAGACCAGCGCGTCGAGCGGATGCTCGGCGCGCTGGTCTGTACCGTCGTCGGGCTGCTGCTGGCGATGATCGTCGTCGTCTTCGTCAAAGGGTGGCCCTCCTTCGCCCATAACGGCCTCGCCTGGTTCGGACCCGGCGGCAACGTCGATGATCAGCTCAACGAAATCTCCCTCTCGGGCCAGGCCGGCCTCGAATACGTCTACACATTCCATGCCTGGCCGCTGATCTGGAGCACGCTCCTGATCACCGGAGGGTCGGTTTTGATCGCCCTCTTCTCGGCGCTCTTTGTCGCCGTCTTCATCGTCGAGTTCGCGCCCGACTGGATGAGCAACATCCTCCAGCCCGTGGTCCGCTTCCTGGCCAGCGTCCCCTCGGTCATCTACGGCCTGCTCGGGGTGCTGGTCCTGGTCCCCTTTATCGGCAACCACCTGATCACCGAGCCGCAGAAGGCCTCGGTCGCAGGCGTGATCTCGCTCACCGGCTACAGCCTGCTGGCGGCGATCACAGTGCTGACGGTGATGATCGCGCCGCTGATGGTTTCGATCTTCTCCGACGGACTGCGGGCGGTGAAACCGGGGTGGCTCGAGGGCTCCCTGGCCCTCGGGGTCAATCGCTGGCGCACGACCTGGAAAATCGCCGTCCGCACCGCCCGTCCGGCGATCGTCGCCGGAACCGTGCTGGCGGTCGCACGGGCGCTCGGCGAGGCGGTGATGCTGGCGATGATCTCCGGCTCGGTCGGCTTCGCCCCAAATCCTGCCGACGGCTCCATCTTCATCTACGAGCCTTCGCGGCCGCTGGCGCCGACGATCGTCAAGAACATCGACCAGCTGAGCTCGCCACCGTTCAACGCGACGCTGTTCTCGATCGCCGCCGTACTGCTCTTTTCAGCCGCCTTCCTCTCCTTCACCGGCTGGGTGGCGCGGCGCTCGATGCGCAAATACGGGGCGGCCTGATGGACTCCTCCGTGGCGACACCACCGGCGGCTCCACCGCCGACACCTGGGCCGCAGCGCCCCGCCAAGGGCGCGGCCGAGGGCAGCGCCACCTGGCGCCTCACAGATCGCATCGGCTTGGCGATCTGCTGGGCGCTGGGGTTGCTTTTCTGCGCGATCGCGCTGGCGATAGCCGTCTACCTGCTGATCCAGGGGATCAAGTTCCTGAAGCCGTCGATGCTGGTCACTCCAGCCTCTTCCGGTTTCAGCGAGACCGAAACCGGTGGCTTCTCCGACGCCCTGGTCGGCACCATGATCGTCGCCGTGATCGGGATAGCGATCGCGCTTCCTGCCGGCATCGCGATCGCGGTCTGGCTGGTCGAGTACGGCCGGCCGGCCGTACTCGCCCGGATCACCGAATCGACGATCGAGGCGATCGCCGGGATTCCCTCGATCGTCCTGGCGCTGTTCGGTACTGTGATTTTCTCGAGCACCGCGCTGGCATTCTTCAGCCGCAGCACCGAAGGCGTGGTCTTCGGCCGCTCCTTCTTCGCCGCCGGGGCGATGCTCTCCCTGGTCGCGCTGCCGCTGATCGTCGCCAGCACCCGCGAGGGCCTCAATTCGATCCCAGGCCACGTGCGCGAGGCCTCCTACGCGGTCGGCAAGACCAAGGCCGCGACAACGCGCCGGATCCTCTTGCCCGCGAGCCGTCCCCAGGTCGCCACCGGCGCGATGCTTGGCCTCGGGCGGATCATCGGCGATACGGCGATCATCGTCGTCCTCCTCGGCGCCACCCAGAACTTCGCCCCGGTCGAAGGCGTCGGCTTCCCGCTCGACTACCTGCGCGGCGCCGGCACTACCCTCACCAACTTCGTCTACGAGGCTTCTCCCACCGGGAACCTCAATCAGCCCCAGAAAGCCTATGCGGCGGCTTTCGTCCTCTTGCTGATGGTGCTGGCCCTGAACGCGGCCGTCGACATCGTCCATCGCCGCTCACGAAAGGTGGGAACGTGGAGTTCCTGAATTCCCCCCCACCGCCGATCCGGCGGTTGAAGTTGGAGGACCCGGCTGCCGCAAGGCAGGTCGGCCCCCCGGCATACCCGGCAAATGGCAACGGCAATCGCGACTCGGTGCCCGGCGGCTTCACCGGGGCTCGGCGCTCAATCGGAGCCCCCCAGTTCTCGATCCGCCGCATGGACATCGACGACGTCTCCGTCTCCTATTCCAATCGCGACGCGGTCAAAGGCGTCTCTCTCCCCGTTCGCCAGGGTGAGGTGCTGTCGCTGATCGGCCCCTCCGGCTGCGGCAAGACGACGCTGCTGCGCTCCCTCAACCGGCTCACCGAGCTGACCAGCACCGCGAAACTGACCGGCCGCATCCTGCTCGACGACGTCGACATCACGCTGCTCGAGCCGACGCTGCTGCGCCGCCGGGTGACGATGGTCTTCCAGCAGCCGAACCCGTTCCCGATGAGCGTCTTCGACAACATCGGCTACGTGCTGCGCGAGCAGGGCTCCCGGCGCCAGCGCAAACGCAGCCTGGAACCGGCCGTCCACAGCGCGCTCGACCGGGCCGGGCTGTTCGAGGAGGTCAAAGACGACCTCGACCACCCAGCGTTGAAGCTCTCCGGCGGCCAGCAGCAGCGGCTCTGCATCGCCCGTGCCCTCGCCGCCGAGCCTGAGGTTCTGCTGCTCGACGAGCCCTGTTCGGCGCTCGACCCGCAGTCGACGCAGGTGATCGAGGACCTGATCGTGAAACTGCGCGACGACGTCGCCGTGGTGATCGTCACCCACAACCTGCAGCAGGCCTACCGGATCGCCGACCACGTCGCCTTCATGTACCTCGGCGACCTGGTCGAGTACAACAGTGCCACGGCGCTGTTCGGCACGCCCCGCGAGAAACGGACCCAGGAGTACGTGAGCGGTGCCTTCGGTTAGCCACAGAATTGCCCGCCTCGCAGTCCTCGCGGCCTGCGGATTGCTCCTGCTCGGGGCCACCTCCGGCTGCTCGACGACGCAGGAAAAGGCCGAAACCCAGCAGGCGCGCGCCAAGCACATCCTCGAGGCCCGGGCGGAGCGCCAGAAGCACAAGCACAATCACGGCAAGTCGAGCAGGACTCACCACGACGGGAGCCAGAAGTGAGCGATTCGGATTTCAGGCCGCCCCCCACCCAGGGCGGCTTCGAGCCCTGCGAGGAGTGTGGCGCGCCGCTCGACCCCCAGCAGCGCTACTGCGTCAACTGCGCCGCGCGGCGCGGCAACGGCGCCAACCCCTCCTCACGCTACTTCGCGGCGATGAGCAAGAAGGCGCGGCGGCCGCTGACCCGACCGCCGGCCAAATCGCCAACGAGCCGCGCCGCCGCCGTCGGCTTCTTCGCCCTGCTGCCGATCGCGGTGGCACTCGGCGTCGTCGTCGGCCGCAGCAACTCGAGCAGCGGCGACAACCAGGCTCTGCTGCAGGCGCTGCGCAACCAGGAAGCCGCGACGGCCAGCACCGCGACCGCCGGCGCTCCCCCCGCGGCGTCGACCGTGAAGAAAGTCAAGAGAAAATCGAAATCCCAGAAGGCCGCGGAAAAGGGAGGCGGCAAGGTGGTCGCCAAGACCAAGAACGGGACCGTCCACCAGGTGACCGGCTACCACCCGACCAAACAGAAGGAAGAAGCCGACACCAAGCTGGTCGAAGAAAACCCCGAACAGACGGGCGAAAACTACATAAAGGCCCAGCAGAACCTGCCCGACGTGATCGTCGTCGGCGGCGAACCCGGTTCCACGTCCGCGCCGAGCAACGGGGCGGGACCATGAGCCGCCTGGCAGACCTCGCGCGCCGGCCGACGGAGCTGGTGCGCCGCCCGGCTTCGACGCCGGCTCCAAAGCCCGTCGCGAAAGTGCCCGACCCGAAAACGCCGATAGCCGTCGACCAAAGCGCCGAGCTGATCGCCCAGCGCGATCGCCTGTTGGAGAAGTTCACGGTAATGCAGGCCGACCTCGGCGGCGCCTTCTATGAGATGGCGATCCGCGACCACGTCCGCCTCGACGCGCTGACCAGGAAGGCGGCGGAGTTGCAGCGGGTCGACGCCGAGTTGCTCGCCGTCGAGCGGGTGCTCGAACTCGAGCGCGCCGACGCGGCCGGCCTCTGTCCGAGCTGTGGGGCTCCGTACGGCCACGCCGTGCGCTTCTGCGCCCAGTGCGGAAACCCCCTGGTCCCCACGGAATCGGGCAAATGAAGGCGCTCGGCGGCCCGTTCCGGCGGGCGATGGCAGCCGCGGCGACGCTGACCGGTAAGCGCTTCGGCCTGCTCGTCGCCTCTTCGCTGGTCGCCACCTCGGCGATCGTCGCCGCGGCGATGACGAGCGCCAACGGCAGCGGACCCCTGGCGGCGCTGCTGGGTCGCAGCCTCGCCGCCGACAGAGCGCCTGCCCTGAGCGCGCCGGCGACCACGACTCCCGAAGAATCGCGTGGCTCGAGCCGAGAATCGGACCAGCAATCCTCGCCGCCGGCTTCCTCCGCGCCCGAATCGGCGCCGCCGCCTGAATCGTCCCCGGCCCCGGAAGCGACTCCGGCCAGCGATCCGGAAGAAGAACCAGCCACCCCCGAAGAACCGGCGCCCGAAGCCGGCCCGATCAAGCACGTCTTCGTCGTCTCCCTCGCCAGCTCTGGCTACGAAGCGGCGTTCGGAGCGACCCTCTCGCAGATGCCGTACCTGGCCAACACGCTGCGCCCCAAGGGCGACCTGCTCAGCAACTACTCGCTGCTCGCCGACGCGGCGGTTCCCAACTCGATCGCGGCGCTCAGCGGCCAGCCGCCGAACGCCCAGACCAAGGCCGACTGCGCCACCTACGACGAATTCCCCTCCACCGCCGCCGTCAACAGCAAGGGAATCGTCGCCGGCAGCGGCTGCGTCTACCCGGTCACGACCCTGACGCTGGCCGACCAGCTCGGCAGCGCCCGTTTCAGCTGGCGCGCCTACATGGAAGGCATGGTCGACCCCGAAACGGGCAAGTCCGGCACCTGCGTTCATCCGGAATCCGGCGGGGCCGAAGTGCCGGTCCCGGGCGGGTACTCGGCGCGCCTGAACCCGTTCGTCTACTTCCACTCGCTGCTCGACCTCGGCGACTGCGCGACCAACGACGTGCCCTCGACCGAATTCGAAAAGGACCTGAGGAAGGTCGACTCGACGCCCAACTACTCCTACGTCTCACCCAACCTCTGCAATGCGGGCGTCGCCGGGCAGTGCCCGGTCGGATCTCCCGAAGGCGCCGCCGCCGCCGACGCCTACCTCGCCCAGCTGGTGCCGAAGATCCTCGCCTCCCCCGCCTACAAGAAGGACGGCCTGCTGATCGTCAGCTTCGGGATGGCCAACCCAGCCGTTCCGGTCGACCCGGCGGCGACGACCGTCGCTCCCACCGCCGCCGACCCGCTGAAGGTTGGGGCCCTGCTGGTCTCGCCCTTCGTCACTCCGGGCTCAACCGACGCGGTCGCCTACGACCCCTACTCGCTGCTGAAGTCGACCGAGGACCTTTTCGGTCTGTCCAATCTCGCCGGCGCCCAGGTGAGCAGGGTCAAGTCCTTCGCCCCGGCCCGGCTGGGCGAAAACGGCGGCGACTAAATCCGGTTCTAAGAGGCGGTGCCACACTCGCCGCGCGTTTCTGGCAGGCTGGCCGCAATGACCGGGCCAGACACGAGCGGCGAGCCGATCACCGCGGCGGGGATCGAGGACCTCAAAGCCGAACTCGAGCAGCTGGAAGGACCGGCGCGGCTGGAGATGGCGGCGCGGATCAAGGTCGCGCGGGAGGAGGGCGACCTCAAGGAGAACGCCGAGTATCACGTCGCCAAAGAGGACCAGGCGCACCTGGAGACGCGGATCAAGCGCCTGCAGGAACGGCTGCACAACGCCGTTGTCGTCGAGGTCGGCGCTGGCGCCGACGCCGACTCCTTCGCCTTCGGCCTCAGCGCCGAAGTGGTCGACGAGGAGAACGGCAAGGCGAACGTCTGGACCCTGGTCGGCTCGACCGAGGCCAACCTCGCCGAGGGACGACTCTCAGCCGAGTCGCCGATCGGCCGGGCGCTGATGAACACCAAGGTGGGCGCGACGGTGAAGGTCGAGACCCCCCGCGGCAAACGGGGCTTCAAGGTCGTCAAGCTCGTCTCCTAGCCGGGGCGATTGTCAAGGATTCCTATCTGGCGTCACCAGCGTCGCGTATGTTCTCCGCGTCCCGCGCCTGTTCAATGCCACGGAAAGGATCACGCATGAACGAGGAATCGACGCTCAGCGGCTGGTGGGTCTTCGCCGGCGTCCTGCTGATAGTTGCCGGTGTCCTGAACATCATCTACGGCATCGCCGCGATCGGCGACTCGAAGTTCTTCACCGAAAACGCCACCTTCATCATCAGCGGCCTTCACACCTGGGGCTGGATCAGCCTGATCCTCGGCGTGCTCGAGTTGATCGCCGCCTTCTCGCTGTTCGCCGCCGGGGAGTTCGGGCGCTGGTTCGGCATCTTCATCGCCGCGCTGAACTCGATCGGGGCCCTGCTCTCGATCCCGGCCTATCCGTTCTGGTCGCTGGCAATATTCGCCCTCTCGATCATCATCGTCTACAAGCTGGCCGAGGGGCCGGAGGCATAGCCCGATGGCCTCGTGCTGAGGCTGCGGTGATCCATCGACGCTGAGCGCGCGCCGCACTTCGGTGCGGCGCTCCGCGATCTGGCGGGGGTCAAGCGCGTCGTCCAGCAGCCTGACGACGCCGGCCCCGCCTGCGCGATCTTTGTCGCCGACGTCGAGCCCTCCGCGGCCGACCCCCTGGTCGAGGCGACCGCCGAAATCGGGGTCGCGATCGACGACTACGTGCTGGAGCGGGTCGACGTCGTCGCGCCGGAGCGCGCCACCTGGGGGCAAAGACGACCTCGGCGGCTTCGCCTGGGTCGAGGTGATGGGCCAGGCCGGCGCCAACTCTCGGCCGCTGGCGCGTTACCTGGCCCTGATCAACGTCGCCGGGGTGATCGCCGCTCTCGGCGTGATCGAGAGCAGTTCGATCCTGATCGTCGGCGCGATGGCCGTCAGTCCTGACCTGCTGCCGATCTGCGCCACCTGCGTCGGCATGTCGGCCGCCGCCACAGCCTCGCACGGCGAGCGTTCATCACGCTCATGCTCGGCTTGACCATGGTCGTGGCGACCGCGGCGGTGCTGACCGCGGCATTGACGGGCGTCGACCTCTTGCCCCCGAACTTCACGATCAGCAACAGCACCCTCAACGGCCTCGCCAAGATCGACTACTCGACCGTTTTGATCGCGCTGGCGGCGGGAGTTGCGGCAATCCTCTTCTTCGAGACTCGCGCCAGCGCCGCGGTCGGGGTCGCGATCTCGGTGACGACGATCCCCGCCTCGGCCTACCTCGGGGTGGCGATCGGCGCGCCGGTGGCGCCGGCAAGGCGATGGGCGCGCTGGTCGTTCTTCTGATCAACTCCTCGCTGCTGATCGTCTCCGGCAGCCTGACGCTGATCTTCCAGCGCTGGCTGGCCAACCTCGCGCGGGCAGTCGCCTAGACGGCGGTCGGAGCCTGGGG
>DATAIY010000451.1:0-6258 GCA_036262475.1 Solirubrobacterales bacterium | reverse complement strand
GCCGATCCCGAAGGAGGAGCGCAGCATCTGCAGCACCGGCCTGAACGGGCTCGACTGCCCGTGCGCCTGCGCCTGCGCCTCGATGACCTCGACCCCGTCCTCGCGGCAGCGTTGGACGAACTCGTGGCAGAGCCGGCTCTTGCCCACGCCCGGGTCTGCGATCAGGCCGACGGCCCGGCCCTCGCCACCCTTGGCCCGTTCGAGGGCCGCTTCCAGCGCACCCATCTCTTCGGTCCGCCCGACGAAGCGGGAGAAGCCACGCACGCGGGCGAGGTCCAGGCGCGACCTGGCCGCGCCGACGCCGGCAAGCTCGAAGACCCGGACCGGCCGGCTCGCTCCCTTGATCTCGAACTCGCCCAGATCCTCGAGGTCGAGAAAGCCGGTGGCGAGGGCGGCGGCGTGGTCGGTCAGGTACGCCTTGCCCGGCTCGGCGAGGGCCTCCATGCGCTGGGCGAGGCCGACGGTGTGGCCGATCGCCGTGTAATCGCCCTCGGCGCCGGGCGCGATCGCGCCGGCCACGACCTCGCCCGAGTTGATCCCGATCCGGATCGAGAAGTTGAGCCCGGCCCCGCGCCGCAACTCCGCCGCGTACTCGGAGACGTCGTCGAGCATCTGCAGGGCGGCGTAACAGGCTCGCCGCGCGTGATCCTCGTGGGCGATCGGAGCCCCGAAGACGGCCATGATGCCGTCGCCGGTGAACTTGTCGACGGTTCCCTCGAACCGGGTCACGGCGCCGGCCAGGATCGAGAAGAAGCGCTGCATGATCTTGCGCCACTCCTCGGGGTCCTGCTGCTCGGCGAGGTCCATCGAGCCGCTGACGTCGGCGAACAGCACCGTCACCTGCTTGCGCTCGCCGTCGTCGGTGCGTAGCTCGGTCACGACACGTCAAGGGTAGCCTGGCGGCTGTGCGATCCGTCCTCGTCACCGGAGCTTCGACCGGCATCGGCCGCGCCACCGCGCTGCGGCTGGACGCCGCCGGCTGGCGCGTCTTCGCCGGCGTCCGCAAGGAGGCCGACGCCGCGGCTCTGCGAGAGGCCGGCTCGGAGCACATCTCGCCGCTGTTCATCGACGTCACCGACGCCGATCAGATCGCCTCTGCGGCGGCGCAGATCGGGGCCCAGCCGGGAGGTCTGGACGGACTCGTCAACAACGCCGGGGCCGCGATCCCCAGCCCGCTCGAGACGATGCCGATCGACGACTTCCGCCGCCAGGTCGAGATCAACCTGACCGCCCACGTCGCGGTGACCCAGGCGATGCTCCCGTCGATCCGCCGCGGCGGCGGCCGGGTCGTCTTCATCAGCTCGATCGGCGGCCGCATCGCCTTCCCGCTGACCGGCGCCTACCACGCGGCCAAGTTCGGGATCGAGGCGGTGGGGGACACCTTCCGCCAGGAGCTGCGGCCCTGGGGGATCGCGGTCTCGATCGTCGAGCCCGGTTCGATCGACACCCCGATCTGGGAGCGCGGCGAGCGTACCTCCGACGAGATCGGAGCCCGCTCACCGCAACGGGAATCCCTCTACGGCAAGGCGATCGAGAACTACCGCAAGGTGATCAAAGAAACCGCCGAGCGCGGCATTCCACCGGAGAAGGTCGCCCGCGTAATCGAGCATGCACTCAGCGCGAAGCGCCCCCGCAGTCGCTATCTCGTCGGCCTCGACGCGAAGGTCCAGGCGCGAATCAAACCGCTGATCCCGACCCCCGTCTTCGACCGGATCGTGGCGCGAATGATGGGGTTTCAGGCGACGCCCTGAGCGGGAGCATGGCTCCGCTCCACCTATACTGAGGCGGCTGACTGACTGGTCAATCAGCGCCTGTCATCGGAGATTGACGCGGAGGACGTGGAGCAAATGCGGGCAGCCGCAGTTCAGCTGAACTCGACGGGGGACAAGGCTCGGAACCTCGCTGCGGCCGAGGGCCTGGTCCGTGCCGCGGCCGCCGCCGGCGCCGACTTCGTCGCCCTGCCGGAGAAGTGGAACCTGCTCGCCGGGGGCGAGGAGCTGCTGGCCGCGGCCGAGCCGCTCGACGGACCAAGCCTCTCCGCGGCGCGCAGCTGGGCGCGAACTCTCGGGATCCACTTGCTCGCCGGCAGCATCGGCGAGCGCGGGGCCGAGAAGGCTTCGAACACCTCGGTTCTGATCGGGCCCGACGGCGAGGACCTGGCGGTCTACCGCAAGATCCACATGTTCGACGTCGACGCCGGCGGGGTCTCCTACCGCGAGTCCGAGCACGAGCAGGCCGGATCCGAGCTCGTCACGGCGCCGCTCGGCGGGCTGATCGCGGGGCTGAGCGTCTGCTATGACCTCCGCTTCCCGGAGCTGTTCAGGATCCTCGCTCTGCGCGGCGCCCGGGTGATCGGCGTTCCCTCCGCTTTCACGACGGCCACCGGCCGCGATCACTGGGAGGTGCTGTTGCGGGCGCGGGCGATCGAGAACCAGGTCTTCGTCGTCGCGCCGAACCAGGTCGGCAAGGCCGCGCCGCACTTCGACTCCTTCGGCCGCTCGGCGATCGTCGACCCCTGGGGGGTGGTGCTGGCGACCGCCCCCGATGAGGAGTGCTTCGTCGCCGCCGACCTCGACCTGGAGGCGCAGGACCGCGTCCGCGAGTCGCTGCCCTCGCTGGCCAACCGCAAGCCCCAGGCCTACGTTTGGCCACAGCTGACGGAGGCGCGCCTGATGGGCCGGGGGTGCCGAGATGGCCTCTAAGGCCGCGACCGTCGACAAGCGACGCCAGATCCTCGACGCTGCGGTCCGCGTCTTCGCCCGCCAGGGCTTCCACGCGACCCGGGTCTCCGACATCGCCGACGAGGCGGGCGTCGCCTACGGGCTCGTCTACCACTATTTCCGCTCCAAGGACGAGGTCCTGAACGAACTCTTCGTCGAGCGCTGGTCACTGCTCTTGGCGGCGATCGAGGAGGCCGACCGGGCGGGAGGGCCGCACCGCGACAGGCTGGCGGCGGTGGCCACCTTCATCGTCGATTCCTACCGGTACGACCCGGAGCTGATGAAGGTGATCATCGTCGAGGTGACCCGCGCCGCCAATTCCTTCGGACAGACCCACCTGGCGGAAATCCGCCGCGCCTACGAGTCGATCGCAAAGATCGTCGCCAACGGCCAGGAGGCCGGCGTCTTCCGGGGCGACGTTGCGCCGCTGTTCGCCTCGATGACCTTCTACGGTGCCATCGAGCAGCTGC
Organism: Solirubrobacterales bacterium; assembly: GCA_036262475.1. Classification (GTDB taxonomy): domain Bacteria; phylum Actinomycetota; class Thermoleophilia; order Solirubrobacterales; family 70-9; genus VAYN01. The sequence goes on along the minus strand of DATAIY010000451.1, from coordinate 3,068 downwards.
TCTCAGGTTGGATCTTCAACGTGATTCCGACCTCGGACACCGGTTTTGACCAGGCTAAGGATTTGCTCGTGACGACGATCTGCGACGGCCTGGAGCCGCGATGATTGCCCTGGGCGCCGCTTCCCACCGCGGCCGGCCCAAACTGGTTTACTGCGGAGCCCCCAGGGGAAAGGTCGAGCTACGTGGATAACGAGATAGTGAAAAGATTGGTTTGGAGCGGGATGCTCGCCGCGAGCAGTGCCCTTGCCAGCATCGCCGCCGCCCGTCTCGCGGTGTTCGTCTGGCGCCGCCTCTTCAACGAAGACCCCCCGGAGTAGCCACCGTGCCCGAGCCGAATCAGACGCCGCCCCAGGTCCCGCCCGTGGTGCCGCCCCCGGAGCCAGAGCCGGACACCCGTTCCGTCGCCGAGATGGTCTTCGACGTCTCCGAAGGAGCCTCGACGCTGATCCGCGAGGAGATCGAGCTCGCGAAAGCCGAGGTGACCGAAAAGGTCGGCAAGCTCCTGCGCGGCTCCGTGGTCGGCGTCGCCGCCGGAGCCTTCGCCTTCCTGGCGCTGATCCTCGTCATGGAGGGGATTGCCTGGCTGCTCAACGAAGAGGTCTTCGACGGCAAGGTCTGGCCTGGCTTCTTCGTCGAGGCGGCTGCCTTCCTGCTGATCGCGGCCGCCGCCGGCTTCATCGCCTACCGCGCCGTCCAGGCGGGAGCCCCGCCGGTCCCCGAGCAGGCGATCGAAGAGGCGAAGCTGACCAAGGAGATGCTGCAGAAGGAGGAGAAATGAGCGCCGACCCCAAACCGGCGAAGCCCTCCACGGCGGGAGCTCCGGGCCGCTCGGCGGCCGAGATTCGCCGCGACGTCGATCTTCAGCGCCAGCAGCTGGGCACTTCGGTCGAAGCGCTGCGCGGCCGAGTCACCGAGTTGACCGACTGGCGCCGCCAGGTCAACGAGCACAAACGCGAGCTCGTGATCGCCGCCGCGGCCGTGGGTTTTGTGGTCGGCGTGCGGGCGATGCTGCGCCGCCGCCGCTGACCCGGTTCTGGAGTCAGGTCACCAAGTCGGTCGGCACGCTGCCGACGCCGAGCAGTCCCGGCCCGACGTGGGCACCGAGGACGGCACCGATCTCCGAGACGAAGACCGGATCGCAGCCGAAGATCTCATAACAGTCCTCGACCAGCGCCGATGCCGTCTCGTCGTCCTGGATGTGCTGGACGACCCAGCCGTCGGCACCGGACTCGTGCCGCTGGCGAGCGTAGTCGCGCAGCCGCTCCAGCGAGCGGGCGCGGGTGCGGACCCGCTCGACCGGGGTGATCTCCTCCTCGAGCGTGAGGATCGGCTTGATCTTCAGGGCGCTGCCGATCCAGGCGCGGGCGCCGCCGATGCGGCCGCCGCGGCGCAGGTACTCGAGGGTGTCGATCGCGAACCACATCTTCAGCGCCTCGCGGGTCTGCTCGGCGCGGGCGACGGCGGCCTCGCCGTCGCCGCCGTTCGCCGCCGCGGCTGACGCTCCCAGCGTGCAGAGGCCCATTCCGCCGGCGGCCGAGCGCGAGTCCATCACCTGTATCCGCTCACCGCCCTTGCCTTCCTCGATCAGTCGGTCGCGGGCCTGCCCGGCGGCCTCGAAGGTGCCGGAGATGCCGGCGGAGATGTGGATCGAGACGACTTCCCTGCCGGCGTCGAGCAACGGCTCATAGACGGAGATGAAGTCGCCGATCGAGGGCTGGGAGGTCGTCGCGGCGACCTCGGATACGCGCAGCCGCTCGTAGAAGCCAGCGTAGTCGCTGATCTCCGACTCGCGCTCCTGCTCACCGTCGACGGAGACGTAGAGGCTGATCGTCTCTATGCCCCGCTCGGCGACCAGCGCGGTGGGAAGGTAGGCCGTGGTGTCGCAGACGACGGCGGTCTGGGCGCTCGAGTTCACCCCGGCGATTCTCGCAGACCGCGGTATCTAGGGCTGACGCCTCCTCCCAGCTACACTTACTGAAGTGACCGATACTCCTGACGCAGCGATCACCCTCACCGACAAGGCCGCCGAGAAGATCGGCGAGTTGCTCGGCGGGCAGGCCGAGAGCGGCGATCAGGCGTTGCGCGTCGCCGTTCGCGGCGGAGGCTGCTCGGGCTTCCAGTATGCCCTCGCCTTCGACAAGCCGAAGGAGGACGACAACCTCTTCGAGGTCGACGGCGTCGCCGTCGTCGTCGACAAGGTCAGCATGCAGTTCGTCTTCGGTTCGGAGGTCGACTACGTCGAAGGCCTTCAGGGCGCGGGGTTCCAGGTCAACAATCCGAATGTTGTTGCGGCTTGCGGCTGCGGATCGTCTTTTCAGGTCAAAGACGACGCCGCTGAGACCGCAGCCGCCGCGGTTTAGCGCGGACGCTGCAACCCGGCGCATCTCGGGCTTGGTTTGCGCCCGAGGGCGCGGGACTATTCGATCTGGAGCGGTGGGGACTGCGCCGGGAGTGCGTCGGCGGGAACGGCGGCCACCGCCTGATGCTCGACTCCGAGTGCCTCGGCGAGCTCACCGGACTCGAACATCTCCTCGACGATGTCGGCGCCGCCCAGCAGCTCGCCGTTGACGTAAAGCTGGGGGAAGGTCTGCCAGTCGGAGATCTCGGCCGTCACCTCGCGCAGCGGCTGCAGCGCCGGCAGCACGTCGATCGCGCCGTACTCGACGTCGACAGCGTCGAGCACCTGCACGACGCGCATCGAGAAGCCGCAGCGCGGCATCTCGGGCGTCCCTTTCATGAAGAGCAGCACCGGGTTGGCGGCGATCAGCTCTTCGACTTTGGACTTCAGCTCTGGATCGGCCATGGGCACAGAGTAGCTAGGTCGGAACGTCGGTCTTCACGGAGAGGGCATGGATGGTGCCGTCATCGAAGCGAGACTTGACTGCGGCCTTGACAAGACGGTGCTGATCAATCCGCGAAAGGCCCTCGAACTGGGCGGCGCTGACGGTCGCCCGCAGGTGGTCGCCGGCGCCGGTTTCGTCGCTGACGTCGACCGCGGCGCCCGGAAGCGCCGCCTCGATCATCGCTCTCAACTCCGCCAGGTTGGCCATCGCCGGGATTGTATGTGG
>DATAIY010000450.1:0-3557 GCA_036262475.1 Solirubrobacterales bacterium | reverse complement strand
CTTCCGCTTCGGCCTCGATCGCACCCACCTCTCCGGCAGCCTCGCCGCCGGCGTCCTCTGGGCGACGCTGCTGTTCGCGGCGGTGCTCGGCATCAACCGGCTCTTCGTCACCGAGCGCGAGGAGGGCGGCTTCGACGCGATCCGGCTCGCCCCGATCGATCGCAGCGTCCTCTTCACCGCCAAGGTGGCGGCGCTGCTGATCTACCTGCTGGCGCTGGAGCTGATCGCGGTGCCGATCTTCGCCCTCTTCTTCCTCGACTCCGCGGCGGCGCTGGGGCCACTGGTCTCGGTCCTGGCGCTGGCCGACTTCGGGCTCGCCGCGACCGGCACCCTGATCTCCTCGATGGCGGTCAACTCGCGCGCCCGCGACCTGCTCGTGCCGCTCGTCCTGCTGCCGCTGGTGGTGCCGCTAATGATCGCCGCCACCGGCGCCACCGAGCCGTTGCTGGCGCTGGGCGGACCCGGTTACCACCGCTTCGGCACCTGGTTGATGGTGCTCGGCCTATACGATCTGATCTTTGGCTTGGTCGGATACGCGGTGTTCGATTTCCTCCTCGAGGACTGACCCGCCAAGGCCCCGGCCCCGCACCCCTCGGAGCATGTACGGCAAAGGACTGAAACCACTTTCGATCGCCACCGTGGCGATGCTCGCCGTATCGCTTTCCCTCGTCTTCTTCTACGCCCCGCTCGACGCCGACCAGGGCTTCATCCAGAAGATCTTCTACGTGCACGTGCCGCTGGCGACCGTGGCCCTGCTCGGCTTCATCGTCGGCGGCGTCTTCGCGATCGCCCACCTGCGCACCGGCAACCGGCGCTGGGACGCCTATTCCTACGTCTCGATCCACATCTCGGTGATCTTCGGCGTCGCCGTGCTGATCACCGGCGCGATCTGGGCCAAGGCCTCCTGGGGCCACTGGTGGGTCTGGAACGAGCCGACCCTGGTCAGCTTCCTAATCGTCTTCCTCCTCTACTGCACCTACTACCCCTTCCGCTACGCGATCGAGGACCGTGAGCGCCAGGCTCGCTACGCCTCCGTCTTCGCGGTCACCGCCGGCGCCTTCGTGCCGCTCAACTTCCTCGCTGTGCGGATGGCCCAGAGCCTCGTTCACCCACGCGTCTTCGCCACCAGTAACGGGGGCCTGCCGGGCTCGATGATGCTGACCTTCCTCTGCTGCTTCGCCGCCGTCGCCCTGCTCTGGGTGACCCTGGTCAAGTTCGAGCTGGCGGCGAAGAGTGCCTCCGGCCAGATCAAGCGCCTGCGCCGCGCCCTCGACGCGCCGGGCTCGGGCGCCAACTCGCGGATCGCCCCGGAGGTGAGCTGAGTGCTTGCGCTGCTCGCCGAGACCCCGGCCCTGCCGCTGGACGAGGCGGGCAAGTACGTCGCCGGCGCCTACGTCGTCTTCGTGGTCCTGCTCGTCGTCTACGTCGCGATCATGGCGGCGAAGCTGGCGCGGATAGAGAGGGAGTTGCGCGACCTGGCCGGTTTTGCCGAGAGTCACGCCGACGGCGAGAAGGCGGCGCTGAATGAGTGAGCTGCTCGCTCTGGGCGTCTCCCACAAGACGGCGCCGCTCGAGCTTCGCGAGCGGCTCTCGCTGACCGAGGGCCGCGCCGTCAGCGCCCTGCGGGAGCTGACCGAGGCAGCCGGGATTCACGAGGCGGCGGCGATCTCGACCTGCAACCGGACCGAGCTCTACCTGATCGTTTCCGACCCGGTCGAGGCCGAGTCGACGGCGCTCGGAGTGTTGACTCGTCAGGCCGAGATCCGCCCGACTGAGCTGCTCGGCCACCTCTACTCGCTGCGCTCCACCGAGGCCGCCCGCCATCTCCTGCGAGTGACCGCCGGACTCGACTCGATGATCCTCGGCGAGGCGGAGATCCAGGGCCAGGTTAAACGCGCCTACGAGCTGGCGCTCGTCGAGGGCGGCACCGGCCCGATCCTCAACCGCCTCTTCCGCGGCGCCCTCGCCGCCGGCGGCCGGGCGCGCCAGGAGACCGGGATCAGCGAGAAGGGGATCTCGATCCCCTCGGTCGCGGTGGAGCTGGCCCGCCGGGCCCTCGGCGACCTCTCCGACCGCCGGGTGCTGATGGTCGGCGCCGGCGAGACCGCGGAGCTGGTCGCCCGCGCCCTTGTCGCTCGCGGTGTCCACACCGTCTTCGTCGCCAATCGCCACTACGACCGCGCGATCGGGCTCGCCCAGCGCTTCGAGGGCAGCGCCGTCCGCTTCGAGGAGCTGCCGGAGCAGCTGGAGGCCGCGGACATCGTCGTCTCGGCGACCAACTCCCCCCACCACATCGTCGAGCGCGACGGCCTCGAGCAGATGATGAGGGCGCGCGAGGGACGGCCACTGCTGGCGATTGACATCGCTGTCCCGCGCGACATCGAGCCGGGCTGCCGGGATATCCCCGGGGTCAGCGTTCACGACATCGACGACGTGCAGCAGATCGTCGAACGCAACGCCAGCGGCCGCGAGGCCGAGGCGAAGCGGGCGGAGCGGATCATCGAGGCCGAGCTCGACCGCTTCGAGCGCTGGCTCGCCTCGCTCGAGGTCGTTCCGACGATCGCCGCCCTGCGCGAGCACGGCGACGAGATCGTGCGCCGGGTGATGGCTGAGAACGAGCAGCGCTGGGAGACCCTCGGCGACGCCGATCGCGAGCGGATGGAGGCGATGGCGAAGGCGATCGCCGCGCGGCTCCTGCACGAGCCGACGGTGCGGATGCGCCGTGCCGCCGGCAACGACGACGCCTACCACTTCGTCAGCGCCCTGCGCGAGCTGTTCGGCCTCGACGTCGGAACCGAGCCCGAGGTCGACAGCAAGAGCAACGTGACCAAGCTGCACCGCAAGTCCGGCTAGGGCTGCGTGGCCCTGCGGCTCGCGACCAGGGGGAGTGCGCTCGCTCTGACCCAGGCGGGTCTGGTGGCCGAGATGCTCGGCGGCGCTGAGTTGGTCGAGGCGTCCTCCGACGGGGAGCCCGGCGACAAGTCGCGCTTCGTCCGCGGCGTCGAGCGGGCGCTGCTGGCAGGGGAGGCGGAGGTCGGCGTCCACTCGGCCAAGGACCTGCCCGGCGAGATGCCGGAGGGGCTGGAGATTGCCGCCGTGCCCTCGCGCGAGGATCCGGCCGACGTCTGGATCGGCGTCGGCTCTTCGCTCGACGACGTTCCCGAGGGAGCCCGGGTAGGGACCGCGAGCCTGCGCCGCCGCGCCCAGCTGCTGGCGGCGCGGCCGGACCTGCGGATCGAGGAGCTGCACGGCAACGTCGACACCCGCCTTCGCAAGCTCGCCGGTGGTCACCTCGACGCGATCGTCCTCGCCGCGGCCGGGCTGCGACGACTCGGCCGGGCCGAGGAAATCGGCTTCGCGATCCCGGTTGAGCGGATGGTCCCAGCGGCCGGCCAGGGCGCGCTCGCGCTCCAGGTCCGCGCCGGAGACGCCGCGACGATCGAGGCCGTGGCACGATCCGCAGACGCGGACGCACTGCGCGAGCTAACCGCCGAGCGGGCCGCGGTGGCGCTGCTCGAAGCGACCTGCGCGACGCCGATCGGAGTCCACGCCCGGGT
>DATAIY010000449.1:0-1884 GCA_036262475.1 Solirubrobacterales bacterium | reverse complement strand
ACCGGAGACCACCGTAGACAAGCCGGAACAAGCCGGCCGATCTCTCACGTCCCGTCCCAATAAGTCGCGGTAGGGACCGCCCTTGCGGGCGGCCCCCCGCACAGATCCCAGCGTGCGGGATTGCCGCACTGGGCTCCTGCCTCAGGTTCTGGCGGCGAAGCGCTCCTCGGGGAAGGGATGCAAGATGCGGACGGGTGGTAGCCATCGTTTCGCGAGGCGCCCCATCCGCGCCCAGGTCAACCGGGTGCGCTGGCTACGGCGCCGTAGCGCTTTCAGCCAGTGCCGGGTGATCTCGGTCCGGAAGGCCATCACCGCGTCGGAGTTGCCGGGCACGGCGTAGTAGGCAGCGTGTCCTTGCAGCACGCTGCGCATCCATGCTCCTTGCTCCGGGACGGGCAGATACCGGCGACGCCTGAGCTCGATCTTGATCTCACGTAGCTTCGCCCGCATCCGCTTGGCGATCGTGACGCGCCTGACCCAGAACCGTCCCTTCTTGCCCTTCGCGCAGATGTGCGTGAAGCCCAAGAAGTCGAACGTCTCCGGTTTGCCCAGACCCCGCTTGGCCCGCTTCCAGCCGGCGTGCCGGCCGAACTCGATCAACCGGGTCTTGTCCGGGTGCAACTCCAGCCCGAACTGCGCGAACCTGTCGCGAAGCTCGTCGAGGAATTGCCGCGCATCCCGTTCGTCCTCGAAGCCGACGATGAAGTCGTCCGCCCACCGCACGATGATCACCTCACCGTCCGCCCGGTGTCGCCTCCACCAATCGACCCACCAGTCCAAGACGTAGTGCAGGTAGACGTTCGCCAGCAACGGTGACACCGATGCTCCCTGCGGCGAACCCTCCGCACTGGCTGCCCACGCCCCGTCCTCGATGACCCCCGCGGTCAACCACTTGCCGATCAACCGCAGGACCCGCTCGTCCGCGATCCGGTGCTCGAGAAACTTCCGTAACCAACAGTGATCAAGGCTGGTGAAGAAGTCGCGGATGTCCGCGTCGAGCACCCAGTTCACCCTCCTGCTCGTGATCCCAACCGCCAACGCATCCAGCGCCTGATGCGGGTTGCGCCCTGGCCGGAACCCGTAGGAGAAGCCCCGGAAGTCCTCCTCGTAGACAGCGTTCAACACCTCGACGAGCGCCCGCTGAACGATCTTGTCCTCCAGCGACGCGATGCCGAGCGGCCGCTGCCGCCCGTCCGCCTTCGGGATGTACACCCGCCTACTCGGTTTCGCCCGGTAGCGCCCTGCCTGCACCCGTGCGTGCAGGTCGTGGAGGTTGGCCTCCAGGTCCTGCCCGTACCCGGCCCACGTGACCTGGTCCACCCCCGGCGCGGCGTGCGGGCGGATCGCCCAGTACGCCTTCCGGAGCCGGGTCAGGTCGACGTGGTGCAGCAGCGCCGTGAACCGTGCCTCCTTGTCTCGTCGTGCCACTTCGCGCACACGTTCCAGCGCACTGGACGCCTCGTATCCGGCCCTGCGTCCGGGAGGAGTTTTGCTGGCCGTGTTCCCCTTGGCTCGTCCCCTTTCCTCCCCCGCCTCCGCGGCCATGACCTTGTTCGGCGGGTTCGCAGGTATTACGGGACGATCCGACTTCCCACCCTCGTTCATCTCAGGCGTACCGCCTCAGCGTTCCCCGAGCGGCCCACCTGGTGATCAACCAGGTGGGCGAGCGGTGGGATCTCCCGGTTCTCGCGCATGGAGGTTCCGTGCATGCCCTGGTTCTCTGACCGCGCGGGGTCCGCCGACGGCTCGCGCTAGCGCCGCCGACGATGTGGCCTTCCACGTCTTGGACCGTGTCGGCACCCCGAACTCTCCGATTACGCGGCTCCATAGCCCGGCCTACACGTGCCCCTGTCAACGCTTCGCCACGCCCTCGCGGGACGTCGA
>DATAIY010000448.1:0-4586 GCA_036262475.1 Solirubrobacterales bacterium | reverse complement strand
GGGTGGGGCCATGATTTCAGGAAGTATCAATCGAGCCGTCCTCGCTCGCCGATCCGGCGTCTTGTATCCCGGGGGGAGGGAAGTGCTTTTTCGCGATGCCGCCCGGTGATAGGGGGGTCGAGGTCACCCGATAGATATCCCACTCGTCGCTAACTCCCTTGAGGCGGTGACCGCCGAGAGGGTCGAAGGCGATTCCCGAGCCGGCGACGAGATCGCGGACGGTGCGCGAGGCCAGCACGGTGCCGGCGTCGGCCAGGGCGGAGATCCGGGCGGCCACATGTACCGCTATCCCCCCGATGTCATCGCCCATCAGCTCGACCTCGCCCGTGTGCATCCCAGCCCTCACCTCGATGCCGAGGCCACATGCGTCGGCGACGATCGCGCGCGCACACTCGACCGCTCGGGTCGGGCCGTAGAAGATCGCCAGGAAGCCGTCGCCAGTCGTCTTCACCTCACGGCCCTCGAACCGCGCCAGTTGCTTGCGCACCAGTCTCTGGTGCTCCTCGAGCAGTCCCCGCCAGCGCCGATCGCCTAGTTCGGTCGCGAGGCGGGTGGAGTCGACGATATCGGTGAAAAGCACTGTCCCCAGCACCCGCTCTGGAGCTGGTGACGGGCGCACGCCGGTGATGAACTCCTCGATCTCGTCCAAAGCCTGTTCGCTGTTCTCGCCCACCCAGGGGAAGTGATCTTCGCCCTCCAGCTCGACGTACCGGCTGCCCTCAATCTGTGCGGCCAGCCAGCGGCCGGCGCGAAAGTTGACGGCGCGATCGCCACGCCGGTGCAGCACCAGCGTGGGCGTCTGGATCAACGGTAGGGCACCGCGCACGTCCGTGTCGAGGAACATCTCGTAGAGTTGCCAGACGCGCATCGGGCTGGCGGCCTGGCGCTCGAATCTGGCCTGGAACTCGCGGGCTCCGGGATCGTCGGCCCGGCTCGGTGAGAAGATCTCGATAGTCGCGCCCCGGCCCCACAGCGGCGCGACGAGCTCTTTCTGGGCTTCCTCCAGCGCCTCCTTCTCCGGCGCCCATGGGTAGTCGTCGGCGGCGGTCGACCGGGCCATGGCGCCCCATAGCACGAGCGCTGAAGTGCGCTCGGGGTAGGTGGCCGCGAACAGCATGCACATCGTCGCCCCCTCCGACATGCCCAGCAGAGCGGCGTGCTCGGAACCAGCCGCGTCCATGACGGCGCGGACGTCGTCCATCCGCTCATCGAGCGTGGGCGCCCCGTCCACGGGGTCCGACAGGCCAACCCCGCGCCGATCGAAGAGAATGACTCGGGCGAACGACGCCAGGCGCCGAATGAAGTGCGCCATCGGAGGACTCTCCCAGAGGAGATCGAGGTGGGAGATGAACGGAAACGCGACTACGAGGTCCACGCTCCCCTCGCCGATCTCTTGATAGGCGATCCCGATCTTCCCGCTGCGGGCATACTGAGTCGCGGGAGCTGTCGCGCCGGTCTCCTCCATGGACAGCCAAGTTAGCGGGAGCGGCTTCGTTTCGGTGCCGATCCACACCTGCCCGATAGCGGCGCCTTATGTATCTCCGAGGCCACGGAGGGCCCTTCCTGCGGATTCCTCGGTACTCGGCAACATTCTATGTAGCCGACGGGGGGTCGAAGGCTCGGAGAAGCTCGGGCTAGGAGGCCGGGTTGGGAGTCCGTCTACGGAGGCGGCCGGCAGCCGCGCGACTGGCGCGCCGCGTTGCGTGACGCGCTGCACCTGGTGGAGTTGGTCCGCGTCACCGGTGAGGAGCCCGACTTCCAGTGGCGCGCCGCGCTGACCGAAAGCCTCGCGGCCGCGCGCGACCCGCTCGGCGGCTGGGCCCGCCTCGGTGCCGAGCTGGAGACGACGGCGGTGGCCGTGCGCCTGATCGTGCTCATCGGCGTCTGGCGAGAACGCGAGGATGCGATCGCGGATTTCCTACGCCGCTGCGAGGACAAGGTTCTCGGCCTGCGCCTTGGCCCCGGCGCTAGGACGACCTCGGCGGGTGCGCTGTGGGGCGGGCTCGAGCTTGCCCGCGCGCTGGACCTGACCCCGAGCTACCCACGGGCGATCGCCGAGAGCCTGGCCCTGCTCCAGCGCCGCGACGGGGGACTGGGTGCGCGTCACTGCGCGCTCGCTACCCTGCGCGACACCTGGCTGGGGCTTCAGGCAGCCCAACCGCTCGAACAAATACCGGAGGAACAACCATGAGTCAGTATGTCCGCTTCTTCGAAGAGTTCGGCATCACCGACGTACCGCTGGTGGGCGGCAAGAACGCATCCCTGGGCGAGATGTATCGGGAACTCTCGAGCGGGGGCGTGCGCGTGCCCAACGGCTTTGCCACCACCGCCGAGGCGTATCGCTACATGCTGGAGGAAGCCGGCGCCCGGGATGAGCTGCACGCCGCGCTGGACGACCTCGACCCCACCGATGTCAGCGACCTGGCCAGAAGGGGAAAGCGCGCCCGGGAGATCGTGTACGGCGCCGGCATACCCGAGGATCTGGCAAGCGAGATTCGCGCCGGCTACCGGCGCCTGCAGGAGCAGTACGGCGAGGACGTGAGCCTCGCGGTGCGAAGCTCCGCCACCGCGGAGGATCTGCCGACGGCGAGCTTCGCCGGCCAGCAGGACACGTTTCTGAACATCCGCGGCGAGCAGAGCCTGCTGGACGCCTGTCGTCGCTGCTTCGCGAGCCTGTTCACCGACCGCGCGATCCACTACCGTGTCGACCAGGGCTTCGACCACTTCCAGGTGGCGCTATCGATCGGCGTGATGAAGATGGTGCGCTCCGATCTCGCCGCCTCGGGCGTGTTCTTCTCGCTGGACACCGAGTCCGGCTTTCGTGACGTCGTGTTCATCACCGGCGCCTTCGGCCTAGGCGAGAACGTGGTGCAGGGCGCCGTGGACCCGGACGAGTTCTACGTCCACAAGCCGACGTACCTCGCCGGCCACCGCGCCGTGCTGCGCCGCCTGTTGGGCGACAAGGCGGTGAAGATGATCTTCGTCGAAGGCGAGACCAAGCACACCACCCGCAACGTCCCGACCCCCAAGACCGACCGCGAGCGCTACTGCATCGGCGATGAGGACGTCCTGGAGCTGGCCGACTACGCGATCAAGATCGAGCACCACTACGGCCGACCGATGGACATGGAGTGGGCCAAGGACGGCATCGACGGCAAGCTGTACATCGTCCAGGCCCGACCCGAGACGGTCGCCTCCCAGCGCAAGCCCACGTCGCTCGAGAGCCACGTCCTCGACGCGCGCGGCGAGATCCTCACAGAGGGGCGATCGGTGGGCGAGAAGATCGCCTCGGGCAGCGCCCGCCTGATCGAGAACGTGACCCACCTGTCGGAGTTCAAGCCCGGCGAGGTGCTGGTCGCCGACATCACCACGCCGGATTGGGAGCCGGTGATGAAGACCGCCGCGGCGATCGTCACCAACCGCGGCGGACGTACCTGCCACGCGGCGATCATCGCCCGCGAGCTCGGCGTCCCCGCCGTTGTCGGCGCCGGCGACGCCACCACCAGCATCCCGAGCGGGGTGCCAGTCACAATTTCCTGCGCCGAGGGTGACATCGGGCGCGTCTACCGCGGCGCGGTGGCGTTCCACGTCGACCGCACCGAGGTCGGCGACATCCCTCGCCCGGCCACCCAGATCATGATCAACCTCGGCAATCCGGATCTCGCGTTCAAGACCTCCTTTCTGCCCAACGATGGCGTCGGACTGGCGCGCATGGAGTTCATCATCAGCGAGTACATCAAGGCCCACCCGCTCGCCCTGATCCACCCTGAGCAGGTCACAGACCCCCACACACGCGAGAGCATCGCGCGGCTGACCCGCTCCTACCCCGACGGCGAGAGCTTCTTCGTGCAGCGCCTCTCCGAGGGCATCGGCACGATCGCCGCGGCGTTCTGGCCCAAGCCGGTGGTGGTGCGCATGTCCGACTTCAAGACCAACGAGTACGCGAGCCTCATGGGGGGCGCTGGCTTCGAGCCCGATGAGGACAACCCGATGCTCGGCTTCCGCGGCGCCTCGCGCTACGCCCATCCTGCCTACGCCGAGGGCTTCGCCCTGGAGTGCCAGGCGATGAAGCGGGTGCGCGAGGAGATGGGGTTCACCAACGTCGTCCTTATGCTCCCCTTCGTGCGCCGCGTGGACGAGGCCGATCGCGTCCTTGCTCGGATGGCCGAACTGGGACTCGAGCGCGGCAACAACGGCCTCCAGATCTACGCGATGTGTGAGATCCCCAACAACGTCATTCTCATCGACCGGTTCGCCGAGCGCTTCGACGGCTTCTCGATCGGCTCCAACGACCTCACGCAGCTCACCCTGGGAGTGGACCGCGACAGCGAGATCGTCGCGTTCGACTACGACGAGCGCGACGAGGGCGTCAAGGAGATGATCCGCCTGGCCATCGAGGGATGCCGCCGCAACCACATTCACTCCGGGCTGTGCGGCCAAGCGCCGTCCGACTACCCGGACATGGCCGAGTACCTGGTCGAAATCGGCATCGACTCCATGAGCCTCAACCCGGACACGGTGCTCAAGACCACCCGGCAAGTGCTGGAGGTGGAGCGGCGCCGGGGACGCGGGGCGGGGGATGGGCG
>DATAIY010000447.1:0-2607 GCA_036262475.1 Solirubrobacterales bacterium | reverse complement strand
TCGACGACCTGCTGCGCTCCGGCGACACCTGGACCGTTTAGATTCAGCGCATGAAGATGCGCGCCGCGGTCCTCGAGGAGTTCGGGCAGCCGCTCGGGATCCAGGAGGTCGATCTCGCCGAGCCGCGAGCGGGAGAGGTGCTGGTGCGCCTGGTCGCCTGCGGGGTCTGTCACACCGATCTCTACACCGCCTCCGGCGCCGACCCCTCGGGCTACGCGCCGGCCGTGCTCGGCCACGAGGGAGCGGGCGTCGTCGAGCGCGTCGGCCCCGACGTCTCCTCCCTCTCCCCCGGCGACCACGTCATCACCCTCTTCTCGCCCCAGTGCGGCGAGTGCGTCCACTGCGTCGATCCGCGGACCAACCTCTGCATGGCTATCCGCGAGGAGCAGAACAAGGGCTTCCTACCCGACGGCACTACGCGGATCTCTCGCGAGGGCGAGGAGATCCGCCACTTCATGGGCTGCTCGACCTTCGCCGAGTACACGGTGATGCCGGAGATCGCGCTGGCGAAGGTCAACCCCGAGGCGCCGTTCGAGCACGCCTGCCTCTTCGCCTGCGGCCTCTCGACCGGCCTCGGTGCTGCGATCAACACCGCCGCCGTGCAGCCCGGCACCACCTGCGTCGTCTTCGGCGCCGGCATGGTCGGCCTCGGCGCGGTCGCCGGCTGCCGCCTGCAGGGCGCCGAGCGGATCGTCTGCGTCGACCTCTCAACCAACCGGCTCGAGCTCGCCCGCGGCCAGGGCGCGACCGACCTGATCGAGGGCGGCGAGGAGACCGTCGAGAAGATCCTCGAGATGACAGGCGGCTTCGGCGCCGACTACACCTTCGAGGCGACCGGCAACGTCAAGGTGATGCGCCAGGCGGTCGAAGCCGCCCGCATGGCCTGGGGCCTTTGCACGGTCGCCGGCGTCGCCGGCAAGGGCGAGACCCTCGACGTCGTCCCCCGCCTCCTGATCACCGGCCGCCGCGTCGCCGGCTCCTCCTTCGGCGGCGTCAAGGGCCGCGACCAGGTACCGGTCCTGGTCGACCGGTACCTGGCTGGCGAGATCGACGTCGAGCCCTTCCTCTCCCACCGCATCAGCCTCGACGAAGTCAACCGCGGCTTCGAGCTGATGGAGGCCCAGGACGGCATCCGCAGCGTCATCGAGTTCGCCTAGACGGCGGTGCGCCTCCCATCGGCGGCCAGCGTGGCGCCGGTGACGTAGCCGGAACGGTCGCTGGTGAGGAAGAGGACGACCTCGGCGATCTCGGCGGTTGAGGCCATCCGCGCGAGGGGAGTCGCCTGGCCGGGCTGTTCGGCGGCCTCTTCCATGATCCCCTTCACCTTGCCGCTGCGAGTTGGGCCGGGGGCGACGCTGTTGGCGCGCACCCACCGCCGGCGAACTCTGCCGCCCAGGTCCCGGTCAGCGACTCCACCGCGGCCTTGGTAGCGCCGTAGACCGTCTTTCCCCGAATCCCGCGAGGCTGGCCGCCACCGTGCTGACGTTGACGATTGCGCCCCCTCACTTGGCGAACATCTTCGGCACCAGCACGGCGGTGGGGAAGCAGGGGCCCCGCACGTTGGCGGCGAAGGACTCTTCGAAGGACTCGACGTCCTGCTCGACGGCGGGTCCGCCGATGAAGGCGGCGGCGTTGTTGACGAGGACGTCGACGTCGACGTCGCCCGCCGCCTCGGCCAGCGCGCGTACGGCGTCGAGGTCGGTGAGGTCGGCCAGCACGAACCGGGCCTTGGCGCCGAGGGCCTGGGCGGCCTCCTCGCCGCGCTCGGTGTTGCGCCCGGAGATGATGACGTCCGCCCCCTCGTCTGCAAGGGCCCTTGCGACCTCGAATCCGATGCCGCCGGTCGGACCTTCGCCGCCGTTGAAGGGGGATTGCTGCTGACTCAGATCCGTCGCGACACGGCCCCGCTCGAGGTCGCCCTCGACACCATGCTCGAGCACATCGGCTCGTTGACCACGACCGAGTAACCGGGCGGCGCCGCTGCCGGGGCGCCTGTCAGCCGACGTTCGAAGCCACTGCCCGGACCGCCCGCTCGACGCCGTCGCGGTCGACGTCGAGGTGGGTGACGGCGCGGACACGGGTGCCGAAATGGCTCATCTCGACCCCTTCGGCGGCAAGCGCCTCGACCAGTCGCGCTGGATCCGCCACCGCGAAGAAGACGATGTTGGTCTCGACCGTCGCGGGATCGATCGAGACGCCGTCGATCTTGGCGAGACCCTCGGCGAGGGAGCGAGCGTTGGCGTGGTCGTCGGCCAGCCGCTCGACGTTGTGGTCGAGCGCCCATAGCGCTCCGGCGGCCACTATCCCCGCCTGTCGCATGGCGCCGCCCAGCATCTGCTTGTAGCGCCGGGCCTCCTCGATCAGCTCACGCGACCCGGCCAGACAGGCCCCAACAGGCGCCCCCAGCCCCTTGCTGAAGTCGATCCAGGCGGTGTCGAAGCCGGCGGCGAAGGAGGCGGCGCTCTCGCCGGAGGCGATGCTGGCGTTCAGCAGCCGGGCGCCGTCGAGATGGCTGCGCAGCGAGTGCCGCCGGGCGACGGCGAGGACATCGTCGATTGCCTCGTGCGGCCAAACGCGGCCGCCGCCGAGGTTGGTCGTCTGCTCGAC
>DATAIY010000446.1:0-3318 GCA_036262475.1 Solirubrobacterales bacterium | reverse complement strand
CTCGATGGCGGCCTACTTCTACGTCCTGCTCAAGGCCGGCTGGAGCCCCAACGATCCGGTGGAGAAGGGGGATCCCCTGCACCACGCATATCTGCAGGCGACGACGATGACCTTCCTCTCGATGATCTTCGCTCAGATCGGCACCGCCTTCGCCACTCGCACCGCTGGTCGACACCCACCACGAGATCGCCGAGCTTGACCTCAATCCGGTCAACGTCGGGGTCGATACGGCCGTCGTGGTCGACGCCAGGATTCGCCTCGCGGCGGCTGGGCCACCACGGCCCTGGCCAAGCACCTGGAGCTGAGCCCGGGATCCGTACTTAACGCGGATGGCGCGGGCCGGCGACGACCGTAGGGTCGGGCGCATATGCGACTCCTGATCGGTTTTGACGGTAGCGACGGCGGGCGCGACGCGCTCGAGTTGGCGCGAGTCCTGGGCTCGGCGACCGGGGCCGACGCCCTCGTGGTGGCCGTGCTCCTCAGCGGCCCGCTGCCGCTTTCCTACGCTCTGCTCGACTCGGAGGAGGCATCGGAGGCAAGGCCGCTGTTCAAGGAAGCGCGCGAGCGACTCGCCGGCATCGAGGTTGAGACCCGCGCCTTCGGCGGCGGCACGCCGGCGGGGCTGCTCACGACTCTCGGCGAAGAGGAGGAGGTGGACGCGATCGTCGTCGGCTCCCCCCACCGCGGGCCGGTCGGTCGAGCACTGCTCGGCAGCGTCGCCGAGAGCCTGCTGTCCGGCTCCTCCCAGGCGGTCGTCGTGGCGCCGCGCGGCTACTCGGCGCAGAGGCACGGTCCCTTCCAACTGATCGCCGTCGCCTACGACGGCACGCTTGAATCCAAGGCCGCGCTGCGCCGAGCCGAAGCCCTCGCTCGGCCCACGCACGCGAAGATCAGGATCGTCACCGTGGTCGCTCCCCCCGTCGCGCTGCCGGGAGTGATCGGCTACACGCCGCCAGATCCCCCCAATCCCGAAAAGCTGATGAACGAGGCGATCCGCTCGATCGACCCGCAGCTCACAGTCGACAGCCGGCTGCTGGACGGTCCGCCGGCGATGAGGCTGGCCGAGGCCTGCGAGGACGGCGTCGATTTGATCGTCGCCGGATCGCGGGGCTATGGCCCGTTGTTGCGGGTGCTGATCGGCTCGGTCTCCGGCCAGCTGATCCGCAAGGCCCCCTGTCCGGTGCTCGTGGTTCCGCGGCCCGGGCAGACGTAGCGGGACGGGCTTACCAGGTTGCCGCGGCACGACGAGGACGGGACAGGGCGGGTCCTGAACCAGGCGGGCTGTCACGCAGCCGAACAGGACCCGGGCCACCGGTCCGTAACCGCGGGAGCCGGCGACGAGCGAATCGACACGGTCTTCGCACGCCCTTGCGAGCATCGTCGCCGGGTCGCCGTCGAGACACCTTCCCCGCGCGCCGAGAGCGGGGTCGACCGAGTGGATCGCTTCGTTGAGGATCTTGTCCGCCTCGGGCGGCTGAGAGGGCACGTACACCCCTGGGCCGGGCATCGCGGCAGGAGGCGAGACGACGGTGAGGACCTCGATCGTGGCGTTCGTCAGCAGGGCCAGCGATTCGGCCCGGCGCAACGCGGCTTTGGCTTCGGGAGTGCCGTCGTATGCGACCGCGATCGCGCGGTACGGATCGTGGTGGACCGCCGCGTAGCCATGGGGCGCCACCGCCACCTCGCAGGGAGCCCCGTGCAGAACGCCCTTGGTGACGTTGCCGATCAGCGCCCTGCCGATCGGCCCGCGGTGGGGAGAGCCGACGATGAGCGACTTGACCCCTTCGCGCTCGGCGCGCTCGAGGAGTACCTGAGCGGGCGAGCCACCGCGGTCGGGCCCGCGGGCGGGAACGGTTGCGGCCGAGCAGGTAGCGCCCTGTATCGAGCCGAGCACGCGCCCGAGCTCGAGCGCGTCGCGCCCTCCCTCGCCGCCGTCGACCCCGACCAGCAGCCGCGACCCCTCCGGGGCCGGGTCCCGCCCCTCGATCTTCGGCGGGACGTCGGTCCTGGGCATTGACTCGACGCTAGGACCCTCGAACCCCAGGATCATCCGGGATAAGCCGAAAGCCGCCATTCGGCTTGTCCGCAGCTTTGCCAAGGCGGCTCATCGGCGGGCTTGGGGACCGCTACTTTCATTCGATGACCCAGGTGCTCGTCCTCTTTCTTGCCGCCTGCGGGACCGCTCTCGCGACCGGTCTGGGCGCGATCCCGGTCTTCTTCCTCGGCCGTCGCGCTGAGCAGCTGACGCCGTCGCTGCTCGGCTTCGCCGCGGGGGTGATGGGCGTGGCGGCGATCGCGGGCCTGCTGATTCCGTCGATCCAGGAAGGGTCCCCGGCGAGCGTCGTGCTCGGACTCGCGGTCGGGCTCGGGTTCCTCATCCTCGCCCGCCGACATCTGGACGCCGACGCGGGCTTCATGGGTCGCAGCGGCCCCGGCGCTCGCACCTCGGCGCTGGTCTTCGTCGTCCTCTTCGTCCACAGCCTGCCCGAGGGCCTCGCAGTGGGAACGGCCTTCGCCTCCGACCGGTCCGGGCTGAGCCTGTTCGTGATCCTCGCGATCGCGATCCAGAACATCCCCGAGGGCACCAGCGTCGCGATCCCGATGGCGGAGGCGGGGTTCGGACGCACGCGGATGTTCTGGGCGGCGGTCGGGACCAGCGCCCCGCAACCCGTGGGGGCCCTGATCGCCTTCGCCGCGGTCGAATCGATCGGCGGCCTGCTCTCGTTCTCCTTCGCCTTCGCCGCCGGGGCGATGCTGGCGCTGATCCTCGTCGAGCTGCTGCCGCAGGCCTACTCGGGGCGCGGGCGGCTGAGCCCGAGCCTGGGAATCGCCGTCGGCGCCGCGTTGATGCTCGCGCTGACGGCCGCGCTCGGGGTCTGAGACGCCGCTGCCTCGATCAGAGGACGGTGAGCACGCCGAGCGCCAGCACCGAGATCGCGACCACCGCGAGGGCGACACCGGTGACGGCGCGGTCGCCACGCCCGAGCGCATGGTCGCCCATCAGCTCGCGGTCGCTGCCGAGCGAGCGCAGGAAGGGGAGCAGGACCAGCAGCAGGACCGCGTTCAGCGCCTGCGAGAGGAAGAGGATCGGGATCAGCGGTGCGCCCGGGATCAGCACCAGGATCGAGGCGATAACGACGACCGCGCCGTAGCTGAGGTAGAAGACGCGCGCCTCCTCGAAGCTGTCGTCGATGTCGGCTTTGCGGCCGAAGGTCTCCGAGACGGAGTAGGCGGTGGAGAGGGGGACGATCGCCGCCGCCAGCAGCGCCGCGCCGAGGATGCCGAGCCCGAACAGGGTGCCGGCGGTGGCGATCGTCC